>NZ_JBEZUZ010000037.1:0-63692 GCF_040636735.1 Streptomyces sp. NPDC035033
GGAGGGGGGAGGGGCCCCGGTCAGGGGGTGGGGCCGGTGACGCCGTGGAGGGCCATGGTGACGGCGGCCTCCGCGATGCGGTCGGGGTCTTCGGCGGCGCCGAGCTCGATGCGGCGGACGGCGGCGTCGACGACGCCCTGGAGGAGCATGGCGGCGAGGCGGGGTTCGGTGGTGCCGAGGTCGGCGAGGGCGTCGACGACCATGGCGACGAGGCCGCCGTGGGCGGCGCGGATCTTCTCGCGGGCGCCGTCGTCGAGCTCGCCGGCGGAGATGGCGACGACGGCCCGGTGGCGGCGGTCGCCGACGAGGTCGAGCTGTTTGCGGACGTAGGCGGCGACCTTGGCCTCGGGGGTGTCGGCGGCGGCCATGGCGGCCTCGACCTCGGCGGCCCAGACGGGGAAGTCGACCGCGCACAGTTCCTCGACGACGGCGGCGCGGGAGCGGAAGTACTCGTAGACCGACGAGCGGGCGAGGCCGGTGCGCTCGGCGAGCGCGGGGAAGGTCAGCGCCTCCGTCCCGCCCTCGGACAGCAGGGAACGCGCGGCGTCCAGCAGGGCGCCGCGTTGCATGGTCCGGTGCTCGGCCACCGAGGCCGCTCGAATCCTGGGCACGGATCCACTGTACGACCGGCGGGGCGGCGTCAGCGTCCGACGTCGGCCAGTTTGGCGCGGAGCTGGAGGACGGACTTGGTGTGGATCTGGCTGACGCGGCTCTCGGTGACGCCGAGGACGTGGCCGATCTCGGCGAGGGTCAGGCCCTCGTAGTAGTAGAGCGTGACGACGGTCTTCTCCCGCTCGGGGAGGGTGTTGATGGCGCGGGCGAGGAGGCGGCGCAGTTCGCGGTCCTCGGCGACCTCGACGGGGTTGTCGGCGGCCGTGTCCTCCAGGGTGTCCATGAGGGAGAGCCGGTCGCCGCCCTCGCCGCCGACGTGCAGGAGCTCTTCGAGGGCGACGACGTTGGCCAGGGACAACTGGCTGAAAACCGCGTGCAGTTCCTCGAGCTGGATGCCGAGTTCGGCGGCGACCTCGCTCTCGGTGGGGGTGCGGCGGAGCTGGGCCTCGAGGGTGGCGTAGGCGCGCTCGACGTTGCGGGCCTTCTGGCGCACGGAGCGGGGGATCCAGTCGAGGGCGCGCAGTTCGTCGATCATCGCGCCGCGGATGCGGGTGATGGCGTAGGTCTCGAACTTGATGGCGCGCTCGACGTCGAACTTCTCGATGGCGTCGATGAGGCCGAACACCCCGGAGGAGACGAAGTCCGCCTGTTCGACGTTGGACGGCAGGCCGACGCTGACGCGGCCGGCGACGTACTTGACGAGGGGCGAGTAGTGCAGGATCAGCTGCTCCCTCAGCCGTTCGTCACCGGTGGCCTTGTAGGAGCGCCACAGTTCTTCGAGTGAGGTCGGCGCGGGCGGCCGCACGGTGCCCCGGGCTGCTGGGGGCACCGCAGCGCGGTCAGACCCGGAGGTGTGCTGGGGCATGCGTTGCCTTGAGCCGTTCTGCTGTCGGGTGCGTCGGTCTGGGTGTCCTGTGGGGAATCCTGGTGAGCGTAGCGTGAGTGCGGTGTCGCGGTGAGCGAACGGGAACGGATGGCGCCGGTCCGGGTGGGCGTGCTCGGCCACATCTTCGAACCGGGGGCGTGGCGCGTTTCGGCCTCACGGGTTCGGCCGAGAGAACTCGGTTGCTCATCGGCTTCACCTTTTCACCCGAATGCGCCTGGTCAAGTACCGCCTCGCCGCGCGTTCGACACCGGCTTGCCGCTGTTCGTCAACCTCCATCCGTCGCCGTCCCGTTCGGCGTGACCGAGGGCGTGGAGTTCGTACAGCCGGGCGAGGGCCTCGTCGGGGGTGGTTCCGGCACGGTGGGCGATCTCGGTGGCGGGGGCGGGCGGGTGGACGGGGAGGGCTTCGAGGACCTGGGCGGTGGCGGGGTGGAGGAGGTCGCGGGGCAGGACGGGGCCGCGGCGGGCGGGGGCGAGGTCGCCGATGGCGCCGATGAGTTCGATGACCTCGTCGGCGTCGGTGACGAGGGTGGCGCCGTCCCGCAGGAGTTCGTGGACGCCGGCGGAGAGGGCGCTGGTGACGGGGCCGGGGACGCCCATGGTGTGGCGGCCGAGGCGGGTGGCGGCGCGGGCGGTGACGAGGGAGCCGCTGCGGTGCTGGGCCTCGACGACGACGGTGCCGCGGGTGAGGGCGGCGATGACCCGGTTGCGGAGGATGAAGCGGCTGGGGGTGGGGTGGCCGCCGGGTGGGAGTTCGCCGATGAGGAGGCCCTGGCGGGCGATGCGGTCGAGGAGGGCGCCGTGGCCGCGGGGGTAGGGGGTGTCGACGCCGCTGGCGAGGACGGCGGCGGTGGCTCCGCCGGCGGCGAGGGCGCCGCGGTGGGCGGCGCCGTCGATGCCGTAGGCGGCGCCGGAGACGACGACCCAGCCGTGGCGGCTGAGTCCGGTGGCGAGGTCGGCGGCGGCGTGGGCGCCGTACGGGGTGCAGGCGCGGGCGCCGACGACGGCGACGGAGCGGAGGGCCCAGGTGCGCAGGGGTGCGGGGCCGCGGGTCCAGAGGCCGATGGGGCGGGTGTCGCCGAGGTCGTCGAGCTGGCGGGGCCAGTCGGGGTCGCCGGGGACGAGGAAGCGTCCGCCGAGTCGGGCGATGTGGTCGAGGTCGGCTTCGGGGGTGGTGGTGCGGGCGCGGTGGCGCCAGCCGGCGAGCCGGCGGGGGCCGGTGCCGGGGAGCGGGGGTTCGCGGGGGTCGCGGAGGAGGGCGAGGAGCGCGGTGGCTCCGTGGGTGCGCAGGGCGTGGCCGGCCTGTTCGTCGCCGGGTTCGACGATGCGGGTGAGGGCGGCGCGGGCGAGGCGTTCGGCGTCGGGGGCGGGGTGCTCGGGGAGGGGCTGCGGGGCGGAGGGGCGCTCGGGCCCGGTGTGGTCGTGGGCGGTGTGGTCGTGGGCGGGGTGGTCGTGGGTGGGGTGGTCGGTCATGGGCGGTCTCCGGTGGTGAGGGGGGTGCCCCGGGTGATGCCGGTGCGGAGTTCGAGGGCGTGGGCGATGTCGTCGTGGCCGGGGCGGTCGTGGCCGGCGAGGTCGGCGATGGTCCAGGCGACGCGGAGGACGCGGTCGAGGCCGCGGGCGGTGAGGAGGCCGCGCTCGATGTCGCGTTCGGCGTGGGCGAGGGCGCCGGGGGCGGCGAGGTAGCGGGTGCGGAGTTCGTGGCCGGGGATCTCGCTGTTGAGGGTCCAGGGGGTGCCGGTGAGGCGGGCGGTGGCGCGGGCGCGGGCTTCGCGGACGCGGTCGGCGACGGTGCTGGTGGGTTCGCCCCGGCCGCCCTGGCCGAGGAGGTCGGCGCGGGTGATGGGTTCGGCTTCGACGCGGAGGTCGACGCGGTCGAGGAGGGGGCCGGAGAGCCGGGCCTGGTAGCGGCGGATGACGGAGGGCGGGCACTCGCAGCCGGCGCCGTGGAGGGTGTGGCGGCCGCAGGGGCAGGGGTTGGCGGCGAGGGCGAGGAGGAAGCGGGCGGGGAGGCGGACGACGCCGGCGGTGCGGGCGATGACGACGTGTCCGGATTCGAGGGGCTGGCGGAGGGCGTCGAGGGATTTCGTGGAGAATTCGGGTGCTTCGTCCAGGAAGAGGACGCCTCGGTGGGCGAGGGAGACGGCGCCGGGCCTGGGGATGCCGTTTCCGCCGCCGACGAGGGACTGCATGGTGGCGGAGTGGTGGGGTGCGCAGTAGGGGGCGCGGCGGACGAGGGGTTCGCCGGGCGGGAGGATGCCGGCGACGGAGTGGACGGCGGTGACTTCGAGGGATTCCTGGCGGCCGAGGGGCGGCAGGATGCCGGGGAGCCGTTCGGCGAGCATGGTCTTCCCGGCGCCGGGCGGTCCGGTGAGGAGCAGGTGGTGGCCGCCGGCGGCGGCGATCTCCAGGGCGCGGCGGGCGGTGTGCTGTCCGGCGACGTCGGCGAGGTCGGGGCCTTCGC
The DNA here is from genome assembly GCF_040636735.1 of Streptomyces sp. NPDC035033. NCBI lineage: Bacteria > Bacillati > Actinomycetota > Actinomycetes > Kitasatosporales > Streptomycetaceae > Streptomyces > Streptomyces sp. NPDC035033. Next base: position 3,962 of record NZ_JBEZUZ010000037.1, read on the forward strand.
CGGGGGCGGGGGCGAGGCCGGTGCCGATGCCGGCGCCGGGGACGAGGAGTCCGGCGAGCATGGCGTCGGGGCGGCCCGCTTCGGTGGGTTCCTCGTCGGGGACGGGTTCGTCGGCGAGGACGGCGATGAGCTGGCGGAGGGTGCGGACGCCGAGGACGGAGACGCCGGGGACGAGGGATGCCTCGCCGGCGGTCTGTTCGGGGACGACGACCTGGTGGTAGCCGGCGTCGGCGGCGGCGAGGACGGCGGGGAGGATGCCGCGGACGGGTCGGACGCGTCCGTCGAGGCCGAGTTCGCCGATGAGGACGAGGTCGGTGAGGGAGCGGGGGTCGACGCGTTCGGCGGCGCCGAGGACGGCGGCGGCGACGGCGAGGTCGAATCCGCTGCCTGATTTGGGGACGGACGCGGGGCTGAGGCCGACGGTGAGTTTCTTCTGGGGCCATTCGGCGCCGGAGTTGACGACGGCGGCGCGGACGCGGTCGCGGCTTTCGCTGAGGCTCTTGTCGGGGAGGCCGACGAGGGTGAAGGCGGCGACGCCGGGTTCGAGGTCGGCCTGGACCTCGACGACGACGCCTTCGACGCCGACGAGGGCGACGGAGCAGGTGCGGGCGAATCCCATCAGGCCACCCCCTGGGCGTGGGTGAGGACGGGGGCGCCGCGGCGGGGCAGGACGATGCCGATGAGGTCGATGCGGACGCCGCCGGGGGGCGGCGGGGTGGCGGTACGGGCGAGCCAGCAGTGGGCGAGGTGCCGGAGCCGTGCGGCCTTCTCGGGGGTGACGGCGGCCATCGGGTGCTCGAAGCGGCCGATGCGGCGGGTCTTGACCTCGCAGATGACGAGGGTGTCGCCGTCGCGGGCGACGATGTCGATCTCTCCTTCGCGGCCGCAGCGCCAGTTGCGGGCGAGGATGTGCAGGCCGGTCCGGGTGAGCCGGCGGGCCGCCAGCTCTTCTCCGTACCGTCCGAGTGCTCGGGTCGCGTTCATCGGGACCACCTCCGTCACCGACTGTGACGGAAGGGGTCCCTGGCGTGTGCGGGGCTGTGGACGAGGGGGCGGCTGTGGAGAACCGCCTCACCCGCGAGGGTGATCCCGCGGGGCCGACCCCGCGGGGCCGGGTCAGCTGCCGGGCAGTTCGAGGTCGCTCTTGTTGAGCTCCTCGATGTTCACGTCCTTGAAGGTGAGGACGCGGACCTGCTTGACGAACCGGGCCGGCCGGTACATGTCCCAGACCCAGGCGTCGGCCATGCTGACCTCGAAGAAGACCTCGCCCTGGACCGAGTGCACCTGCATCTCGTAGTCGTTGGTGAGGTAGAAGCGCCGTTCGGTCTCGATCACGTATTTGAACAGCCCGACGACGTCGCGGTACTCCCGGTAGAGCTTCAGCTCCATCTCGGTCTCGTACTTCTCGAGGTCCTCGGCGCTCATGGCATGTTCCCCTTCAGCCGTGCGTGCCCCCATTGTGCGTCAGTCGTGCGTGCCCTCAGACGATTTCCGGGGCGAGGACGACGGGCGCGCTCGGGGGTCCCTCGTCGAGCAGCGTGCGCAGCAGCTCGGCGAGCCTGATGGGGTACACGGTCTCATGGGCCGCCGACAGTTCGGCGGAGGTCCACCATCTCAGGCCGGAGAGACTGCGGGTTTCCAGGTCGGTGAGGGCCTGGGGGCCGGGTGCGGGGCCGGTGTGGCGGGTGCGGGCGAGGTAGTACCACTCGTCCTGGTCCCAGCGGCGGCCGGCGAAGGGGAAGGAGCAGTGGCGCCGCCACAGGACGGGGCCGAGTTCGACGTCGGTGATGCCGGTCTCCTCGGCGAGTTCGCGCAGCGCGGCCTGTTCGCGGGTCTCGTCGCCCTCCAGGCCGCCGCCGGGGGTGAACCACCAGGTGTCGGCGGGGTCGTCCGGTTCGTGGCCGTGCATGAGGAGGACGCGGTCGTCGGGGTCGAGCAGGATGACGCGGGCGACCTGCCGCACCTCTCCCCCGGCGCCGGCCGCGCGGCCGGGAGCGGAGCCCGTACCGCCGGGTGCGGGGGCCGTGCCGCCGGGAGCGGGGCCCGTACCACCGGGAACGGAGCCCGTGCCGCCGGGTGCGGGGCTCGTGCCGCTGCCCGTGTCCGCCGTGTCCGTGCCCACGCCCGTACCGCCGTCCGTGCCGTTCTCCGTGCTCACGTCCGCCCCCGTGCCGCTGCCCGGACCGTTCGCCACGTCCGCGTCCGCGTCCGCGTCCCTGTCCGTACCCGCGCCTGTGCAGCCGTACCCGTACCCGTACCCCTGCGCGCGGTCCGTCACGTCCCCGCCTTCTCGCGCGCGGGCCTGCCCCGTCCGCCCAGCCGCTGGGCCAGGGGGCCGTACGCGGCGCCGCCGAGGATCAGGACGGCGCCGGCCGCGACGGCGGTCAGGAGGGGGCGTACGGGGCCGGGGGACGAGACGCCGCCGGGGAGGGCGGCGAAGGCGGCCGGGCGTTCCACGAGGCCGCCGGTGACGGGCCAGACGACGGAGTCGACGCGGGCGACGACGGCGGAGCGGGGCACCGAGCCCCGGGCGGCGTCCTCCAGGTGGGTGCGGGAGTCGAGGGAGGAGGTCCGGTCGTCGCCGAGGAGGAAGAAGCTGTCGGCGGGGACGGTGGCGGTGAAGTCCTCGCCGGAGGCCCGGATGGTGCCGCCGGGTCCGGGCCGCAGATACGGTTCGTCGACCGGGGTGCCGTTGACGGTGAGGCGGCCGTCGTCGCCGCAGCAGGCGACGGTGTCGCCGCCGACGGCGACGACCCGCTTGACCATGGCCGAGCCGCCCCAGAGCGGGTCCTCGAAGACGACGACGTCGCCGCGCTTCACGTCCGCGCCGTCGACGCGCTGGGCGAGGACCTTGGAGCCGGTTTCGAGCGTGGGGGCCATGGAGCCGGTGGGGACGCTGTAGGGCCGGTACAGCAGGGCTCCGCCGGCGAAGCCGCCGAGGAAGAGCAGACAGCCGACGGCCACGGCCAGCCCCGACAGCGCGCTGCCGAGCCGGCCGCGGCCGTCACGGTTCTTGGTCGTTCCGCTCATGCGCACCCCAGAGGTCTGTCGACGATCTGGGACGGCACCCTACCCGCGGGAAGCTACTCGGCGGTATGCCGTGGGGTCCGCTTCCTGCGCCGCCAGAGCACCAGCGGGAGCGCTCCGGCGAAGCCGAGCGCCGCGGGGGCGGCGGCCGGGAGGGCCGTCGCCGCGGCCGGGGCGAGGCCCGGCTGGTCGAAGACGTCCGGGACCGGCAGCGTCGCCCAGCGGGTGACGGGCCAGGCGACCACGACGGCGCGGCCGACGACCTGGTCGTTGGCGATGGTGCCGCCGCCGGGCAGTTCCTGGTGGAAGCGGGAGTCGAGCGAGTTCTGCCGGTTGTCGCCCATGACCCAGATGCGGCCCTCGGGGACCTTGACGGGGCCGAAGGAGTCCTGGCAGGGGAGGGAGCCGGGGAAGAGGTACGCGGTCTCGTCGAGCTCCTTGCCGTTGAGGACGACCTTGCCGCCCTCCTTGCAGGAGACGGTGTCGCCGCCGACGGCGATGACCCGCTTGATGAGGTCCTTCTCCTCGGCGGACGGCATGAGGCCGATGAAGCTGAGGAACTTCTGGATCGCGTTGGGCGCGGGCGTCTGGGCGGTCTCCAGCCAGCCGCCCGGGTCGTGGAAGACGACGACCTCGCCGCGCTCGGGCTCGGAGCCGAACCAGGGGGTCAGTTTGTCGACGAGGACCCGGTCGCCCTTCTTCAGGGTGTTCATCATCGATTCCGACGGGATCGAGAACGCCTGGACCAGGAAGGTCTTGATCAGCAGCGCGAGGATCAGCGCGATGCCGATGAGCAGGGGCAGTTCCTTCCAGAAGGAACGCTGCTTCTTCGGCTGCGCGCCGGTCTCGCCGGTCTCGTCGGCCCGCTCCGGCTCGTCGCCGGGCGACGACGTCCCGCCGCCGCTGTTGTTCTCTTCCGTCACGTTCTCACCTCTGGCCCCGTCGGCCCTGTCCTCGGGCCCGTCGTGTCCGGAACGTGCGCCGACGGCCACTTCCCCCACATCCACTCCTCATTCGGTGCAACTGCCCGCCCCGGAACAGGGACAGGCCCGCCACTCCCATAACGAGCAGGAGTTCCGCAGGGGTCGGCGGCCAGGGCGATCCGTTCACGTTCCGCGTGGACACACTATGCGACATGCCGAGCGCGGTCCCGGTGCCCGTCCGCGCGTCCGGCACGGCGGCGAAGGTCTCCCGTTCCTCCAGGCCGCGCCAGTGTCCGATCGGCCAGGCGATCACCACGGCGCGGCCCACGACCCGCTCCTCGGCGATGGTGCCGCGGTCCGGTTCGTCCAGGTGGTAGCGCGAGTCGGCCGAGTCGGAGCGGTGGTCGCCGAGGACGAAGATCCGGCCTTCGGGGACCTTCACCTCGAAGGGGATGGTGGAGGGCCTGTCGCCCGGGTTGAGGTAGGGCTCCTCCAGCGGGACGCCGTTGACGGTGATCCGGCCGTCCTTGCCGCAGCAGCGGACGGTGTCGCCGCCGACGGCGACGACCCGCTTGATGAGGTCGCGTTCGTCGGCGGAGGGCATCAGGCCGATGAAGGTCAGTGCCTGCTTGAGCTGCTTCACCCCGAGGGGGTCCTCGGGGGCGGGGGCGGTCTCCTGGTGGAGCCAGCCGCCGGGGTCCTCGAAGACGACGACGTCGCCGCGCTGCGGTTTCGAGCCGAACCAGGGGGTGAGCTTGTCGACCAGCACCCGGTCGTGGATCCGGATCGTCTGTTCCATGGAGCCGGAGGGGATGACGAAGGCCTGGACGAGGAAGGTCTTGAGGACGAGCGCGATCAGCACCGCGACTCCGGCGAGGATGGGGATCTCGCGGAGCGCGGAGCGCTGCCGGCGCCGTTTGACCTTGCGGGCCAGCCGGCGGCGTTCGGCGCGGCCGGGCGGCGGTGCCTGCGTCCCGTCGGGGGCGGTGCCCGGCCGGCGGCCGCGGCTACCCATGTCCGCTCCCCCGCGGTCCGGTCGTGTGTCCGGCGGCCGGAGGCGGCGGTACGGGGGCGTAGGCGTCGGTCTCCGGGACGGTGGTCCAGCGGGCGAAGGGCCAGACGATCCAGTCGGCGCGGCCGACGACCTTGTCGACGGGGACCATGCCGCCGCCGGGGCTGCCGAGGTGGTCGCGGGAGTCGCTGGACTGGCTGCGGTGGTCGCCCATCACCCAGAGGGTGCCCGGGGGGACGACGATGTCGAAGGGCACGTCGGAGGGGCGGTCGCCGAGGGTGAGGTACGGCTCCTCGACGCGGGTGCCGTTGACGGTGATCCGGCCCTTGGCGTCGCAGCAGACGACCCGGTCGCCGCCGACGCCGACGACGCGCTTCACGAAGTCGGTCTCGTCGGGGGCGGCGAACCCGAGGGCGGCCGCGGCGTCGTGGAGCAGGCCGGTGACGGGGTTGCCCGCGGGTTCTTCCCGGACGAAGGATCCGGTGCCGTCGAAGACGACGACGTCACCGCGGCGCGGCTCGCTGCCGAAACGGTACGCCAGTTTGTTGACGAGGATCCGGTCGCCGACCTGGAGGGTGGGCTCCATGGAGCCGCTGGGGATCAGGAAAGGCTGGGCGACGAAGTGGCTGACGAGCAGCAGGAGAACCACGCAGGCGGTGCCGGCGAGTCCCGTCCGGCGCCAGGAGGGGCCCCGGCCGGAGGCGTCGTCCGGAGGGGCGTCCGCCGGGGCGCCCGGGGAACCGCTCCGGGAGTCGTCCGCCGGGGCGCCCGGGGTGTCGGTCCCGGGCGCGGCGCCGGTCGTTCCCGCAGTTGCTCCGCCGGTCGCTCCCCCGGTCGTTCCCGCGGTTGCTCCGCCAGCCGTTCCCGCGGCTGTTCCCCCGGTCGTTCCCCCGGTGCGGGCCGGGGCTCCGGCCGTCCCGGGAACGCGCACGGAGCGCGACCCGTCGTCCGTGGCGGGATCCGGTCGGGGATCCGGCGGGGACGAGGGGTCGCGCTCCGTGTGCTGTGCTTCGGTGTCCATCGGGGGGTGAGCCTATCCGGCCCGCCTGTACGAGGAGCGTGAAGCGTCGCGCGAGCGGTGAGCCGGAGCTCAGTTGTCGCGCTTCTCCTTGATCTTGGCGGCCTTGCCGCGCAGCTCGCGGAGGTAGTAGAGCTTGGCGCGACGGACGTCACCGCGGGTGACGAGCTCGATCTTCTCGAAGATCGGGCTGTTCACCGGGAAGGTGCGCTCGACGCCGACGGAGAACGAGACCTTGCGGACGGTGAAGGTCTCGGAGACGCCGGAGCCCTGGCGGCGGATGACGACGCCCTTGAACTGCTGGATGCGGGAGCGGTTGCCCTCGATGACGCGCACGTGGACGTTCACGGTGTCGCCGGGACGGAAGGCGGGCAGGTCGGAGCGGAGGGAAGCCGCGTTCACCTGGTCGAGCAGGGAGGCCATGGAGGTCTCTTTCCTCGCCGATGCCACAGGTCATCGGCGGTGAGGTACGAATCGATGAGAGCGCCGTCCGGTCGATGGCGGGCGGCTCCCCCTGTGGCAGGGGCGCGCGCCGGGCGGACGGCAGTCGCCTATTCTTCCACGCCCTCGACCGCGCGCCAAAATCGGCCGCCGGGCTCGGGGGCCCAGCCGAGGATCGAGAGGGTCTCGCGGTCCTTCTTGTCGAAGGCGGCGGGGTCGGTGCGCTCGATGAGGTCGGGCCGGTGGGCGGCGGTGCGGCGGAGGGCCTCGTCGCGGCGCCAGCGGGCGATCCTGCCGTGGTGGCCGCTGAGCAGGACCTCGGGGATGCCGCGGCCGCGCCACTCGGGGGGCTTGGTGTAGACGGGGCCTTCGAGGAGGTTGGCCATGGCGCCGGGGGCGAAGGAGTCGTCGCGGTGGGACTCGGCGTTGCCGAGGACGCCGGGGAGGAGGCGGGCGACGGCCTCGGTGATCACCAGGACGGCGGCCTCGCCGCCGGCGAGCACGTAGTCGCCGATGGAGACCTCGTAGACCGGCATCCGGGTGGCGTACTCGTCCATGACCCGGCGGTCGATGCCCTCGTAGCGGGCGGGGGTGAAGATCAGCCAGGGCCGCTCGGAGAGTTCGACGGCGAGTTCCTGGGTGAAGGGGCGGCCGCTGGGGGTGGGGACGACGAGGGCGGGGCCGTGGGCGCCGCTCTCGTAGCCGTCGGCGAGGGCCTGGTCGAGGGCGTCGCCCCAGGGCTCGGTCTTCATGACCATGCCGGGGCCGCCGCCGTACGGGGTGTCGTCGACGGTGTTGTGCCGGTCGTACGTCCACTGCCGCAGGTCGTGGACGTGGACGTCGAGCCGGCCGCGGGCGCGGGCCTTGCCGACGAGGGAGACGTTCAGCGGTTCGAGGTACTCGGGGAAGATCGTGACGACGTCGAGCCTCATGCGTCGTCACCCTTCCCGGGCGTCTCTTCGGCGTCGCGGGCGGAGGCGATCTCGGCGCGGTCGTCGATGAGGCCGGGCGGCGGGTCGATGACGGCCCGCTGGTTCTCCAGGTCGATCTCGGTGACGATCTGCTCGACGAAGGGGATCATCAGCTCGGTGCCGTCGGGGCGCTCCACGATGAGGAGGTCCTGGGAGGGCAGGTGGGAGATCTCGGTGATCACGCCGACCTCGGTGCCGTCGGCGAGGACCACGTCGAGGTCGACGAGCTGGTGGTCGTAGTACTCGTCCTCCTCCTCGGGGAGCTCGTCGGGGTCGATCTCGGCGATGAGGAGGGTGTTGCGCAGGGCCTCGGCGGCGTTGCGGTCGCGGACGCCCTCGAAGCGCAGCAGCAGCCGGCCGCTGTGCACCCGGCCGGATTCGACGGTCAGCGGCCCGGCGGAGGCCGGGTCGGTGAGCAGGACGGCGCCGGGGCCGAGCCGCAGCTCGGGCTCGTCGGTGCGCACCTCCACGGTGACGTCGCCCTTGATGCCGTGGGCGCGGCCGATCCGCGCGACTACCAACTGCACTGGTGAACTCTCCTGTCGTACGGCAACGGGCCGGGGTGGGCGGTCTGCCCTCCCCGGCCCGTGCCGGTGTCAAACTTTCAGCGGACCTGGTCCACGTCGACGAGGTCGACGCGGATGCCACGGCCGCCGATGGCGCCCACGACGGTGCGCAGCGCACGCGCGGTGCGGCCGTTGCGGCCGATCACCTTGCCGAGGTCGTCGGGGTGGACCCGGACCTCCAGCACGCGGCCGCGACGCAGGTTGCGCGAGGCGACCTGCACGTCGTCGGGGTTGTCGACGATGCCCTTCACGAGGTGCTCGAGAGCCTCCTCGAGCATGATCAGGCCTCGGTGGACTCGGTGGACTCGGCCGCCTCGGCCTCGTCCGCCTTGGCCTTCTTGGCCTTCGGGGTGATGGCCTCGCCCTTGTCCTCAGCGCCCTCGAGGGCCTTGGCGAACTCGTCGAAGGAGGCGCGCTTGGCTTCCTTGGTCGCCGGGGCGAGCAGCGGCTTCTCCGGGGCGGGGAGGCCCTTGTGCTTCTGCCAGTCGCCGGTGAGCTTCAGGATGGCGAGGACCGGCTCGGTCGGCTGGGCGCCGACGGACAGCCAGTACTGCGCACGCTCGGAGTCGACCTCGATACGCGACGGGTTGTACGTCGGGTGGTAGAGGCCGATCTCCTCGATCGCGCGGCCGTCACGGCGGGTGCGCGAGTCGGCGACGACGATGCGGTAGTGCGGCTGGCGGATCTTGCCGAGGCGCTTGAGCTTGATCTTGACTGCCACTGGAGTGGTGTCTCCTGGTCTTGACGTGGGTGGGCACTTGAGATGCCACGTGGGGTTGCGGTACTCGGGTGCCCGATGGACGCGTCAGCCGGAGGAGAGAGGGGTCCTGTGCGACTGTCGAGTACAGCTGACCATTGTGCCACACGCCGTGGGGTCAGCTTGCGGCGCCCACCGTCTCCGGGATGCGGAACGGCTTGCCGCATCCGCCGCAGACGATCGGGGCCTGGGCGAGCACCGAGGGGACCACGCGCACGTTGCGTCCGCAGTCGCAGACGGCCTTGACGCGGACGCCGCCGCCCGAGGAGCCGTGCCGGGCGGCCGGTCCGCGGAAGGAGCGCTTGGTGTCGGCGGCCGTGGCGACCGTGTGGGCCTTGAGGGCGCGCTGGAGCCGCTCGATGGTGGGCCGGTACCGCCGCTTCGCCTCGGGGTTGAGCGTGACCAGGGAGAAGCCGCTGCTGGCGTGCGGTTCCTCGGGATGGTCGAGGCCCAGCTCCTCGGCGATCGCGAGGAATCTGCGGTTGTGGTAGCGGCCGGCGCGGGAGGTGTCGCGGACACCCCGGGCGGCGGCGATGCCGTGGACTGCCTCGTGGAGCAGTCGCTCGAAGGAGAGTTCGGCGCCGCAGGCGGACGAGGACTCTCCGATCAGGGACTCGGGCGCGGCGAGGTCCGGCAGCTCGGGGTGGTGCCGCTGAATGTCGGCCCACGCCTGCGCCAGCTCTGCGGCGAGAACAGGTGGTGTCGTGCTCACGTCGGGTACAACGAGCCGGATCCCCTCCGGGTTCCATTCCGGGGCAACTCAAATATTTTGCACGTACCCGTCAGTCGGTACCCAGGCGTCCGGAGCTGGTGCACAGCGGCGCATACGCCCCGGAGCGCGGTCGTGTCACGCGCGCCGGAGCGGTGTGGGAGGGGACACTACCGGGCCGGTGCCCGAGTTCGGGCACCGGCCCCCTCCTTCGGCGGCGGCCGCCCCGGGAGCCTGGCCCGAACTCGTCGGGAGTCGTCCGGCCCGACCACTGGACGCCGGGCGGGAAGCGCAGTTCCCTGACTACGGGGGGCTGTCGTCCGGCACGGAATGGGGCCTGATCCATGACACCTACGCTCGTCCCGCACCACCCCGCGCGCGACTGGGCCGAGATCCAGGAGCGGATGCTCGTCCCGCTCTACGAGACCGTCTACGAACGCCTCGGCGTGGGCCCCGGCACCCGCCTGCTGGGCCTGGACTGCGGCACCGGCCTGGCCCTGCTGATGGCGGCGGCCCGCGGCGCCTCGGCCGCCGGGGCGGAACGGGACCACGCGCGCGTGGAGCTGGCCAGGGAGCGCCTCCCCGAGGGCGTGACGGTCACCTCCGGGGTGCCCGGGGACGGCCCGTACGACGTGGTCACCGCCTTCCACGCGGCCGACCGGACGGCCTTCGCGCCGGCCGACCTCACCCGGGCGGCGCAACCGGGCACGGCGGTCGTGCTGGCCGGCTGGGGTCCGCCGGAGCGGTGCGCGACGGAGCCGCTGCTGCGGCTCGCGGACCGGCTCGCCGACCGGCCCCCCTCCCCCAGGGCCGACCTCGGCGCCCTGGCGGTCCGGGCCGGGCTGCGGCCGGTGGGCGCGGGACGGGTCGCCTGCCCCTTCGGGTACGCGGACGAGGGCAGCGCGGTGCGCGGGCTGCTCTCCACCGGCGCCTTCGACGCGGCGGTGCGGGCCGGTGACCCCGCGCAGGTGGAGAAGGAGATCGAGGAGGCCCTGGCCCCGTACCGGCGCGCCGACGGCACGGTGTGGATGCCGAACGTCTTCCGGTACGTCGTCGCGCGCGTGCCGTGACCGCCGCTCAGGCGCGCCGCTCCGGATCGGGCCGGACGCCCGGCTCGGGCGCGTCCGGGGCGGGGCGCTCGATGCCCGCCGCCCGGTAGGCCGCGTCCTCCTCCAGGGTCTCGTTCTCCAGCAGCGCGGCGCTGAGGGCGTCCAGCCGGTCGCGGTGCTCGCGCAGGAGCCGTACGGCGTCCGCGTAGCACTCGTCGACGATCCGGCGCATCTCGGCGTCGACGGCGTCGAGGGTCGCGGGGGCGGCGGAGAGCCCGTACGCCTGCTGGGCGTCGCCGGGGATGGCGGTGAGCCGGCCGACGGTCTGGCTCATGCCCCAGCGGCCGACCATGCCGCGGGCGATGTTGGTGACCTGTTCCAGGTCGCTCTCGGCGCCGGTGGTGATGACGCCGAAGACGACCTGTTCGGCGGCCATGCCGCCGAGGGCGCCGATGATCCGGCCGCGCAGGTACTCCTCGGTGTAGGCGTACTTGTCGGCGTCGGGGGTGGAGAGGGTGACGCCGAGGGCCCGGCCGCGCGGCACGATGGTGATCTTGCGGACGGGGTCGGCGCCGGGCTGGAGCATGCCGAGGAGGGCGTGGCCGCTCTCGTGGTAGGCGGTGCGGCGGCGTTCCTCCTCGGGCATGACGAGCGGGCGTTCGGCGCCGAGCTGGACCTTCTCCAGGGCGTCGGAGAGGTCGGATTGGGTCACGGCCTTCTGTTCGCGTTTGACGGCGAGGAGGGCGGCCTCGTTGGCGAGGTTGGCGAGTTCGGCGCCGGTCATGCCGGGGGTGGTGCGGGCGACCTGTTCGAGGTCGACGTCCTTGGCGAGCGGGATCTGCCGGGTGTGGATCTTGAGGATGGCCTCGCGGCCGCCGCGGTCGGGCGGGTTGACGTGGACGATCCGGTCGAAGCGGCCGGGGCGGGTGAGGGCGGGGTCGAGGACGTCGGCGCGGTTGGTGGCGGCGAGCACGATGACGCCCTCGGAGCCGGTGAAGCCGTCCATCTCGGTGAGGATCTGGTTGAGGGTCTGCTCGCGTTCGTCGTGGCCGCCCATGCCGGAGCCGCCGCCGCGGGCCCGGCCGATGGTGTCGATCTCGTCGATGAAGATGATCGCGGGGGCGACCTTGCGGGCCTCGGCGAAGAGTTCGCGGACGCGGGAGGCGCCGACGCCGACGATCATCTCGATGAACTCGGAGGCGGAGGCGGAGAAGAACGGCACCCCGGCCTCGCCGGCGACGGCCCGCGCGAGGAGCGTCTTGCCGGTGCCGGGCGGGCCGGCGAGGAGGACGCCGCGGGGCATCTTGGCGCCCATCCGCCGGTAGGCGTCGGGGTTCTTCAGGAAGTCGACGACGTCGTTGAGCTCGCCCTCCACCTCGTCGATGCCGGCGACGTCGGCGAAGGTGGTGCGCTTGCCGCCCTCCAGCTCGACCGGTTTCGGCGGCTGCTTGCGGCCGAGCATCCCGCCGGCGCCGCCCATGCCGGAGCTCATCCGGCGGGCGATGAAGACCCAGAGGAGGACGAGGAGCAGCATCGGGGCGAGGGAGAGCAACAGATTGGCCAGGAACGAACGTTCCTGCACCACCGGCTCGGCGGTGACGGTGACCTTCTGCTTGGTGAGCTGCGCCCACAGGTCGTCGTCGGCGAAGGCCGGCCGCTGGGTCTGGAACTTGGTGTAGTCGCCCTTGCCGTCGGGCACCGGCCGTTTGTCCTTCAGCTGCCCCTGGATGGCGTCGCCCTTGGAGTAGATCTTGGTGACGTTCCCGGCGGTGACCTGCTTGCTGAACTCGGTGTACGAGATCGTCGGCCCGTCGCCCTCGTTGAAGAACGACAGCACGATGTTGGTGATCAGGTACACGGCCAGCGCGGTGAGGATGAGGCCGCCCCAGCCGCCGGGCATCTTCCGCTTCGGCGGCGGGGGCGGCGGCGCCCCCTCCGAGCGCCAGGGCTGGTCGGTCCGGTCGCGCGGGGGTACGGGGTTGGCCACGTCGCTCTCCTCGGGGCGGCAGTGGCCCCAGTATCGAAGATCGCGACGAAAGCGGCATTCCGGGTGGGCCGGGGGGACGAGAAGGGGCCCGGGGCGGTGTCGTACCCGCCACGGGCCCCTTCTCGCGGGGCGTCCGGAGACCGTCAGCCCATGAACTTCTTGAACTCGTCCGGCAGCTCGAAGTCCTGCGGGCCCTGGCCGGCGCCCGGCAGCCCGAAGGCGCCGCCCTGCTGGGCCTGCTCCCGCTTCGCCTGGGCGGCCTGCTCCTCGGCCTTCCGCTTCATCGGGTTGCCGCTCTTGCGCTTGCCCTTGGCCTGCTTGACCTGCTTCTTCTGGCGGCCGGGGCCGCCGCCCATGCCGGGGAGGCCGGGCATGCCGGGCAGGCCGCCGCCCTGGGCCATCCGGGACATCATCTTGCGGGCCTCGAAGAACCGCTCGACCAGGCCCTTCACGGCGCTGACCTCGACGCCGGAGCCCTTGGCGATACGGGCGCGGCGGGAGCCGTTGATGATGGTCGGGTCCTGGCGCTCGGCCGGGGTCATCGACTTGATGATGGCGGCGGTGCGGTCCACGTCCCGCTCGTCGATGTTGGCGATCTGCTCCTTCATCTGCCCCATGCCGGGCAGCATGCCGAGCAGCTTGCTGATGGAGCCCATCTTGCGGACCTGCTCCATCTGGGCGAGGAAGTCGTCCAGGGTGAAGTCCTGGCCCTTCTTCGACGCGAGCTTCGAGGCCATCTTGGCGGCCTCTTCCTCGTCGAAGGTCTGCTGGGCCTTCTCGATGAGCGAGAGCATGTCGCCCATGCCGAGGATGCGGGACGCCATGCGGTCCGGGTGGAACGCGTCGAAGTCGTCCAGCTTCTCGCCGTTGGAGGCGAACATGATCTGCTTGCCGGTGACGTGCGCGATGGAGAGCGCGGCACCACCGCGGGCGTCGCCGTCGAGCTTGGAGAGCACGACGCCGTCGAAGCCGACGCCGTCGCGGAAGGCCTCGGCGGTGTTGACCGCGTCCTGACCGATCATGGCGTCGACGACGAAGAGGATCTCGTCGGGGCTGACGGCGTCGCGGATGTCCGCGGCCTGCTGCATCAGCTCCTGGTCGATGCCGAGGCGGCCGGCGGTGTCGACGATGACGACGTCGTACAGCTTGGTGCGGGCGTACTCGATCGAGTCCTTGGCGACCTGGACCGGGTCGCCGACGCCATTGCCCGGCTGCGGGCCGTAGAAGGCGACGCCGGCGCGGTCGGCGACGACGGAGAGCTGGTTGACGGCGTTGGGGCGCTGGAGGTCGCAGGCGACGAGCAGCGGCGAGTGGCCCTGCCCCTTCAGCCAGAGGCCGAGCTTTCCGGCGAGGGTGGTCTTACCGGCACCCTGGAGACCGGCGAGCATGATCACGGTGGGGCCGGACTTGGCGAACCGCAGGCGGCGGGTCTCGCCGCCGAGGATCGAGATCAGCTCGTCATTGACGATCTTGATGACCTGCTGCGAGGGGTTCAGCGCCTTGGAGACCTCGGCGCCGAGGGCCCGCTCCTTGACGTTCTTGATGAACGCGCGGACGACCGGCAGGGCGACGTCGGCCTCAAGGAGGGCGATACGGATTTCCCGGGCCGCGCTGTCGATGTCCTGCTCGGAGAGGCGGCCTTTGCCCCGGAGGGACTTGAAAGTCGCGCTGAGGCGGTCGGAAAGCGTATCGAACACGGTGGTCGCGATCCTCGGGTCGGGGCGGATGGTCGCCACCCAGGGTATCGGGCCTCAGCACACAACCGTCCTTGCCGGTCGGATTGGACCGGCAAGGACGGTTACCCCGCGGGCGCGGGGAGCACGCCGCCTCGGACAGGCGGCCGTTGCCACGGAGTGGGCCACCCCCGCCCCAGCGGGGAGCACACCGTGCTCAACGACACACGGCGCACCCAGGTCACGCCCTCACCCCAGCGCCTCCTCCAGCGTCCGGGCCAGGTCGATCGCCTCCTCGTCCGGGAGGAGGGAGCCGTCGGGGCGGGTCACGTAGAGGGTGTCGACGGCGTTGGCGCCGAGGGTGGAGACGTGGGCGCTGCGGACGCGGACCGCCGCTCCCTCCAGGGCGCGCCCGATCCGGTGGAGCAGGCCCGGGGCGTCCTGGGCGCGGACCTCCAGGACGGTGGCGAGGCGGGAGTCGGCGGGGGCGACGGTGACGCGGGGCGGCGGGGCCTGGACGCCGCGGCGGCGCGGGTAGGCGGCCTCGCGCTCGGCGAGCCGGGCGGGGATGTCGAGGGAGCCGTCGAGGGCGCGCAGCAGGTCGGCGCGGAGCCGGTGGCCCTGGGGCAGGGAGCCGTACTCGGCGGCGACCCGCCAGTCGAGGACGAGGACGGGGCCGGGGGCGGCGCCCAGTTCCGCCGGGAGTTCGACGGCGCGCAGCTCGGCGGCGCGGACGGTGAGGCGGTGGAGGGCGAGGACGCCGGCGACGGCGGGCAGGACGCCGGGCTGGTCGGGGAGGGCGATGACGAGTTCCACGCCGACGGGTTCGGGCTCCCCCTCGTCCGGGGGCTGTTCGCCGTGGGTGTGGAGGGCGAGGACGGGTTCGCCGGTGCGCAGCGCCTCGACGGCGAGGCGTTCCTGTTCGGCGCTGGGCGCGGCGGCCTCGGGGTCGGGCAGGGGCTCGCCGGCGAGGACGCCGGTGACGCGTTTGACGAGGTCGGCGACGAGGGAGGCGCGCCAGGCGGACCAGGCGGCGGGCCCGGTGGCCAGCGCGTCGGCCTCGGTGAGGGCGTGCAGGAGTTCGAGGGTGCCGACGGTGCCGACGGCGGCGGCGACGGACTCGACGGTGGCGGGGTCGTCGAGGTCGCGGCGGGTGGCGGTGTCGACGAGGAGGAGGTGGTGGCGGACGACGGTGGCGACGGTGGCGGTGTCGGTGCGGTCGAAGCCGATGCGGGCGGCGAGGTCCCGGGCGATGGTCTCGCCGGCGACGGAGTGGTCGCCGGGCCAGCCCTTGCCGATGTCGTGGAGGAGGGCGGCGACGAGGAGGAGGTCGGGGCGGCCGACGCGGCGGGTGAGGGAGGCGGCGCGGACGGCGGTCTCGACGAGGTGGCGGTCGACGGTCCAGGTGTGGACGGGGTTGCGCTGGGGGCGGTGGCGGACGCGTTCCCAGTCGGGCAGGAGGCGGGTGACGAGCCCCTCGGCCTCCAGGGCCTCCCAGACGGGGATCGCGTCGGCTCCGGCGCCGAGGAGGGTGACGAGGGCCTCGCGGGCCTCGGCGGGCCAGGGCACGGGCAGCGGCCTGGCGGTGGCGGCGAGCCGGCGGACGGCGTGCGGGGAGAGCGGCAGGCCGTGCTGGGCGGCCGCGGCGGCGGCGCGCAGCGGGAGGGCGGGGTCGCGTTCCGGGCGCGCGGAGAGGGCGAGGACGGCCTCGCCGTCCATCTCGACGACGCCCTCGGCGAGCGGGGTCCGCTCGGCGGGGGCCTTCTGCGGGGACCGGCCGCCGAGGAGGGTGCGCAGGCGGGGGCGGGCGGAGCGGGCCTTGAGGACGCGGCCGACCTCGCGCCAGGTGACGTCGGAGGCGTACGTGACGGTGCCGGCGGCCTCGTACACCTCGCGGAGCAGGGTGTCGGCGTCCAGGAGGCCGAGTTCCTTGGCGACGGCGTCCTGTTCCTGGAGGGCGAGCCGGTCGGTGGCGCGGCCGGTGGCGAGGTGGAGGGCGTCGCGGGCGTCGAGGAGGCGGCGGCGGGCGGTGTCGAGGCCGTCGCGGGGGGCGTCGGCGAGCCAGGAGGCGGCGACGGCGCGCAGCGCCTGGGCGTCGCGGAGGCCGCCGCGGGCCTCCTTGAGGTCGGGTTCGAGGAGGAAGCGGAGTTCGCCGGAGCGTTCGGCGCGGTCGCGGCAGAGTTCGGCGAGTTCGGGGAGGCGGCGGGCGGCCTGGTTGCGCCAGTCGGCGAGGACGGTGGAGCGCAGGGAGGCGGCGAGGGCGGTGTCGCCGGCGAGGGGGCGGGCGTCGAGGAGGCCGAGCTGGACCTTGAGGTCGTCGGCGGCGGTGGCGCGGGCCTGGGCGGGGGTGCGGACCGAGTGGTCGAGGGCGAGGCCGAGGTCCCAGACGGGGTACCAGAGGCGGTCGGCGAGGGCGGCGATCTCCTTCTCGGGGGCGCTGCCGTCGTGGAGCAGGAGGAGGTCGAGGTCGCTGCGCGGGGAGAGTTCGGCGCGGCCGTAGCCGCCGACGGCGACGAGGGCGGTCCCCCGGGGCGGCGCGGCGGCGGCGAAGAGGCCGGCGAGCCAGTCGTCGGTGAGGCGGGCGAGGGCGGCGCGGCGCTCCGGTCCGGACGGCGTCCTCTCCTGGAGGAGGCGCAGCCGGGCCGCCGCGTAGCCTCCTTCCCCGAGGTCTCGGCTTCGCTCGGCCGGGGGGGACCCCCGCCCTTGCTCTCCGGTCGCGTCCTGCGGTTCGGGGGTGGTCACCGGCGGCTCCTTCTCTGCGACGGGGTGCGGAGACGGCCCGGCGGACCGGTGGGGTCCGTCGGGCCGTGTCTTCCTAGAGCGCGTCGGGGCCGCGCTCGCCCGTGCGGACGCGGACGGCGGTCTCGACCGGGACGCTCCAGACCTTTCCGTCACCGATCTTGCCGGTGCGGGCGGCCTTGACGACGACGTCGATGAGCTGTTCGGCGTCCTCGTCCTCGACCAGGACCTCGATGCGGATCTTGGGGACGAGGTCGACGGTGTACTCGGCGCCGCGGTAGACCTCGGTGTGGCCGCGCTGGCGTCCGTACCCGCTGGCCTCGGTGACGGTGAGGCCGTGGACCCCGAAGGCCTGGAGGGCCTCCTTGATCTCGTCGAGCCGGTGCGGCTTCACGACCGCGGTGATGAGCTTCATGCGTCCACCTTCTTGTTCTCCGTGACAACCGGGGCGGGGGTGGCGGTGGTGCGCCCGGTGGCGCCGCCGCCCGCTCCGCTGAAGTCGTAGGCGGTCTCGGCGTGCTCGACCTGGTCGATGCCGGAGACCTCGTCGTCCTCGCTGACCCTCATGCCCATGGTCTTGTCGATGATCAGGGCGAGGACCGCGGAGACGACCAGGGAGTAGGCGAGGACGGCGAAGACGCCGACGGCCTGCTTGCCGAGCTGTTCGAGGCCGCCGCCGTAGAAGAGGCCCTTGGCGTCGGACTGGACGCCGCCGGTGGCGAAGAAGCCGACGAGGAGGGAGCCGAGGACACCGCCGACGAGGTGGACGCCGACGACGTCGAGGGAGTCGTCGTAGCCGAACTTGTACTTGAGGCCGACGGCCATGGCGCAGACGAGGCCGGCGATCGCGCCGATGGCGATGGCGCCGAGCGGGGAGCAGGAGCCGCCGGCGGGGGTGATGGCGACGAGGCCGGCGACGGCACCGGAGGCGGCGCCGAGGGTGGTGAAGGCGCCGTGGCGGATCTTCTCGTAGAACAGCCAGGCGAGCATGGCGGCGCCGGTGGCGACCTGGGTGTTGACGAACATGACGGCGCCGACGCCGTCGTCGTTGCCGAGCCAGGAGCCGGCGTTGAAGCCGAACCAGCCGAACCAGAGGAGGCCGGCGCCGAGCATGACGAGCGGGAGGCTGTGCGGGCGCATCGGGTCCTTCTTGAAGCCGACGCGCTTGCCGATGACGAGGATGACGCCGAGGGCGGCGGCGCCGGCGTTGATGTGGACCGCCGTACCGCCGGCGAAGTCGATGACGCCCATCTCGAAGAGCCAGCCGCCGCTGCCCCAGACCCAGTGGGCGACGGGGAAGTAGACGACCGTGACCCACAGGGCGACGAAGAGGGCCCAGGCGGTGAACTTGACCCGGTCGGCGAGGGCGCCGCTGATGAGGGCGGGGGTGAGGACGGCGAACATCAGCTGGAAGACGGCGAAGACGTAGACCGGGATGGTGTAGCCGTCCCAGAGTTCGGTGACGCCGATGCCGCTGAGGCCGAGGTAGTCGGAGGACCAGCCGACGAGGCCGCCCGAGTCGGTGCCGAAGGCGACGCTGAAGCCGTAGAGCACCCACAGGACCGTGACGATCCCGAGGCTGATGAAGCTCATCATCAGCATGTTGAGGGTGGACTTGACGCGGACCATGCCTCCGTAGAAGAAGGCGAGTGCCGGGGTCATCAGCATGACCAGGGCGGAGCAGATGAGCATGAACCCGGTGTTGGCGGCGGACAGCGCGGGGGCGTCTGCTGCCAGGGTCGTGATGGCTGGTGCCATCGGCGTCTCCTCGTCGTCGGATGCGGCCTGTGCGGGGCGGGGCCGGCGGTGAGCGGCGGCCTGAGGGGTGGCCGGTTATGGGCGAGAGATTCGCGCAGCGCGGTTTCCGACGATGCCGCTCGATGTTTCGGGGCAGTGACGAAGGAGGGGGGTGTGTTACGTGACCGTGAACGCCCGGGTCGCGGGGAGGTGACGGGCGTACTCTCCCGGCCCGGCCGGCGGGCGCGGAAAAGGGGGTGGACGTGAACCGGCCGCGCCGCCGTCCGTGTGTCCTGTCGCGGCGGGGGAGCCGGTTCGGGCGGTACGGGACGGGCGGCGCGGCCGGAGGGTGCGGGCTCGCGGGGGCGGGCGGGGCGGGTCAGACGGCCTCGGCGGACTCGGGCAGGAGCTGGGTGAGCCGGTCGGTGAGGTCGAGGACCTCGGCGACGTCGCCGAAGTCGCGGGCTGCGGTGTCGACGGTCTTGCGGAGCCGGTTGTTGACCCGCTCGGAGCGGATGGAGCGGGCGACCCCGAGGGCCTTCTCGGCGAGGACGACGGACTGCTCGGGTTCGCGCTTGAGCAGGTGGACGGTGGCCATGCCGATGAGGTTGAGGGCGTACGACCGCTGGTGGTCGGGGTCCTTCTCGAAGAGTTCGACGGCCCGCTCCATGACGGGTTCGGCCAGGGAGGCGTAGGTCGGGGAGCGGCCGGCGACGTAGGCGAGGTCGCGGTAGGAGTGGGAGTTCTCGCCGTTGAGTTCGGCCTCGGTGAAGAAGCGGATCCAGTCGGGGTCGGGCTCGCCTTCGAGTCCGGCGTCGGCGAAGGTGTCCTCGGCCATCCGGACGGCCCGCTTGCACTTGGAGGGCTGGCCCATGTTGGCGTAGGCGCGGGCCTCCATCGCATACAGCATGGCCTGGGTGCGGGAGGTGGCGCAGTCCCGGCTGCCGTACTGGGCGAGGTGGATGAGTTCGAGGGCGTCGTCGGGGCGGCCGAGGTGGATCATCTGCCGGCTCATGGAGGAGAGGATGTACGAGCCGAGCGGCTTGTCGCCGGCCTCCTTGGCGGCGTGCAGGGCGAGGACGAAGTACTTCTGGGCGGTGGGCTGGAGGCCCACGTCGTAGCTCATCCACCCGGCGAGTTCGGCGAGTTCGGCGGCGACGGTGAAGAGGCGCTTGGCGGTGGCGGCCGGCTGGGGTTCCTGGAGGAGGTCGGTGACCTCGTGGAGCTGGCCGACGACGGCCTTGCGGCGCAGTCCGCCGCCGCACTGGGCGTCCCACTTGCGGAACATGGCGGTGGTGGATTCGAGGAGGTCGAGTTCGATCTCGGAGAGCCGGTGGGGGCGGCGGCCGTCGGGGGCGGGGTCGGCGGGCACCGGTTCGCCGGCGGGGGTGGGCACCAGCCAGCGCTGCATGGGCTCGATGAGGGCGGGTCCGGCGGCGAGCTGGAGCGAGGAGCCGAGGAAGCCGCGCCGGGCGAGCATGAGGTCGCTGCGGGAGAACTCGCTGAGCAGCGAGACGGTCTGCGGGCCGGCCCAGGGGAGGTCGACGCCGGAGACGGAGGGGGTCTGGTGGGCGGTGCGCAGTCCGAGGTCCTCGATGGCGACGACGGAGCCGAAGCGCTCGGAGAACAGCTCGGAGAGAATTCTCGGGATGGGTTCGCGGGGCTGTTCGCCGTCGAGCCAGCGGCGGACCCGGGAGGTGTCGGTGGAGATGTGGTGGGCGCCCATCTGGCGGGCCCTGCGGTTGACCTGGCGGGCGAGTTCGCCCTTGGACCAGCCGCTGCGCACGAACCACGAGCCGAGCCGCTCGTTGGGGCGCTTGCCGGCAGTCGTACCGTCTGTGCCGTTGCCGCCCACTGGAACGCCCCCATCCGCCTGATCGCCTGTCGTGCGAACCCCTATCAGAATGCCGTGTCCCGGCGCCTCCCGCCCGGGGTTCCGACTCCTTCGAACGGGAAACCGGGTTGCCTCCGGCATACCCACCCGCGCACGCGCCTCCGGGGTTCGGGTACCGAAAGTAATCCTACGATCACCCCTGCCGTGAGGGCGTTTCAAGAAACGCCACCATTCGCCACCCCTTCGAATGAACTCGCCGGGGGTCCCACACGATTCACTTGACATGCGACGAGCCGGAGTCGGCGGACGGGAGCGCGAAGAGGCGCGCGCCCCCGTGCGCACCACCCCGTTCACGGCCGTGCGCCACCCCGGGTGACGAGACCCGGGCGCGGCGTGACGGTCCGTGACGGGGGCGTTCCGGGTCGTAACCACCGGCGCGTCCGACCCGTTGGAGGGGGCATGGGCTTCACGATCGGCGGCATCCGTGAGATGCGGTCCGGCTCACGGCGCCGCGCACGCACCAGTGAGTGCACGGCGGTGGCCGAGTACACCGGACTCTGGGGCTGGGACGTCCAGCCCGGTGCGCGGGCCGTCTCCGGCCAGTGCTCCTGTGGCGACCGGGCCTGTACGGCTCCCGGCGCGCATCCCCTCTCCTTCGCGCCGCCCGTCCCGGCGGGCGCGGGGCTCGACGACGCGGCCAAGGCCTGGTCGGAGTATCCGGGGGCGGCGCTGCTGCTGCCGGTGGGCCGCGCCTTCGACGTGATCGAGGTGGCCGAGGCGGCGGGCCGGCGGGCGCTGGTCCGGATGGAGCGGATGGGGCTGCCGCTGGGGCCGGTGTGCGCGACGCCGACCGGCCGGGCGCAGTTCTTCGTGGCGCCGGGCGCGGCGGCGGAGCTGCCGCGGCTGCTGTACCGGATGGGCTGGGACGACGCGGACCTGGACCTGCACTGTCTGGGGCCGGGCGCCCACATCACCGCTCCCCCGTCGAACCTGGGCGGGTTCGGGCCGGTGCGCTGGCTGCGGCCGCCGACGCTGGACACGGCGGGGGCGCCGCCGCAGGCCCGGCTGCTGCTCGGCACGCTGGCGTACATGTGCCACCGGACGCACGCCTGACCGTCCCGCGGACGCGCGAAGGGCCCCCGCCGTGATCGGCGGGGGCCCTTCGCGGTGCCGTTCGCGGGGTCAGTCGCCGATGAGGGCGTCGACGAAGGCGGCGGGCTCGAAGGGGGCCAGGTCGTCCGGGCCCTCGCCGAGGCCGACGAGCTTGACCGGGACGCCGAGCTCGCGCTGGACGGCGACGACGATGCCGCCCTTGGCGGTGCCGTCGAGCTTGGTCAGGACGATGCCGGTGATGTCCACGACCTCGGCGAAGACGCGGGCCTGGATGAGGCCGTTCTGGCCGGTGGTGGCGTCGAGGACGAGGAGGATCTCGTCGAGCGGGCCGTGCTTCTCGACGACGCGCTTGACCTTGCCGAGCTCGTCCATGAGGCCGGTCTTGGTGTGGAGGCGGCCGGCGGTGTCGATGAGGACGACGTCGGCCTTCTCGGCGATGCCCTCCTTGACCGCGTCGTAGGCGATCGAGGCCGGGTCGCCGCCCTCGGGGCCGCGGATGGTGCGGGCGCCGACCCGGTCGCCCCAGGTCTGGAGCTGGTCGGCGGCGGCGGCGCGGAAGGTGTCGGCGGCGCCGAGGACGACGGACTTGCCGTCGGCGACGAGGACGCGGGCGAGCTTGCCGGTGGTGGTGGTCTTGCCGGTGCCGTTGACGCCGACGACCATGACGACGCCGGGGACGTCCTCGGGGCTCTCGGTGTGGACGGTGCGGTCGTAGTCGCCGAGGAGGGCGATCAGCTCCTCGCGGAGCAGGCCGCGCAGTTCCTCGGGGGTGCGGGTGCCGAGCACCCTGACGCGCTCGCGCAGCCGGTCGACGAGCTCCTGGGTGGGGGCGACGCCGACGTCGGCGGTGAGGAGGGTCTCCTCGATCTCCTCCCAGGTGTCCTCGTCGAGGTGCTCGCGGGAGAGCAGGGTCAGCAGACCCTTGCCCAGCGAGTTCTGGGAGCGGGCGAGGCGGGCCCGGAGGCGGACGAGGCGTCCGGCGGTGGGCTCGGGCACCTCGATCTCGGGCGCGGGGGGCGCCTCGGCGACGACCGGGTCCTCGACGGCGGCGGGGGTCTCCACCGCCTCCTCGGCGGTCGGGAAGCCGACCTCCTCGACGGTGCGGCGTGGTTCTTCCCGCGGTGTCTCCGCCTCGTCGCCGACGTGCGGCTCGGCGGGCGGAGCGGTGATGGTCGGCGTGGTGGACGGCGGCTCGGCCGGCGGCAGCTGCTTCTTCTTGCGACCGCTGATCACGAGCCCGCTGGTCACGGCGACCGCGACGACCAGAGCGATGACTACAGCAAGGATGAGTTCCATAACGCCTTCCAGTATCGGACACGACCCGCCCGGTGACGCCGTACGCACGCAGCGTGGGTCGTGTCCTTCCGGGCGTCGTGGACGTTCTCATCTGACGGTACGTCAGCTATGGTCGCCCCTCGCCGGCAGCCCACCCGCGGAGGGGACCCCATGGCCTTCAGCGTCGTACGTTTCAACCTGGTCGACCCGCGCGCCACCCCCGGGTCCCTCGCGGAGCGCTACCGGGCCGCCCTGGAGATGGCCGCGTACGCCGACGGGCACGGGGTGGACACCGTGCAGACCGAGGAGCACCACGGGGTGGAGAACAACTGGCTCCCCGCCCCCTTCGCCTTCGCGGGCGCGGTCTTCGGCGCGACCCGCCGGATCGCGGTCACGGTCTCGGCGGCCATCGGCCCGCTGCACGACCCGCTGCGGCTCGCGGAGGAGATCGCGGTGCTCGACCTGCTGAGCCGCGGCCGGCTGGTGACGGTGGCGGGGATCGGCTACCGGCCGGAGGAGTACGAGGAGCGCGGGGTCGACTGGGGGCGGCGCGGGAGGCTCCAGGACGAGCTCCTGGAGACCCTGCTCGCCGCCTGGACGGGCGAGCCCTTCGCGTACCGGGGCCGTACGGTGCGGATCACCCCGCGGCCGTTCACCCGGCCGCACCCGCTGCTGCTGGTCGGCGGCTCGTCGAAGGCGGCGGCGCGGCGGGCGGCCCGGCTGGGGCTGCCGTTCTTCCCGTCGGCGCACCTGCCGGAGCTGGAGGCGTACTACGCCGAGCGGTGCGCGGAGTACGGCACCGAGGGGTGGACGATGATGCCGGGCCCGGTGACGCCGCTGCTGCACGTGGCGGAGGACCCGGACCGGACCTGGGCGGAGTACGGGGAGCACTTCCTGCACGAGGCCCGGACGTACGCCTCCTGGCAGTCGAAGGACATCCGTTCGGCGGTGCGGTCGGCGGCGTCGACCGTGGCGGAGCTGCGGGCGGAGGGGGTGTACCGGGTGGTGACGCCCGCGGAGTGCGCGGCGCTGGGCCTGGAGAGCCTGGTGCTGCATCCGCTGTGCGGGGGGATGCCGGTGGAGGAGGGGTGGCGGAGCCTGCGGCTGTTCTGCGACGAGGTGCTGCCCCGGCTCGGGGCGTGAGCCTCGGGCCGGGGCAGCCGTGGTGAGGGGAGGGGCGGCGGGGAGTCAGCCCATCTCCTCCAACGCCTTGCCCTTGGTCTCCTTGACGTACCGGAGCACGAAGGGGATGGAGAGCACGGCGAAGACCGTGTAGATGACGTAGGTGCCGGAGAGGTTCCAGTCCGAGAGGGACGGGAAGCTGGCGGTGATGGCCCAGTTGGCGATCCACTGCGCGGAGGCGGCGACGCCGAGGGCGGCGGCGCGGATCCGGTTGGGGAACATCTCGCCGAGGAAGACCCAGACCACCACGCCCCAGGAGAGGGCGAAGAAGAGCACGAAGACGTGGGCGGCGACGAGGGCGACGACGCCCTGGGTCTCGGGAAGCTTGCCGTCGACGAGGTCGGCGGAGAAGGCCCAGGCCTCGAAGGCGAGGGCGATCGCCATGCCGGCGGAGCCGACGAGGGCGAGCGGCCGGCGGCCGACCCGGTCGACCAGGACCATGGCGACCACGGTGCCGATGATGTTGATGATCGACGTGGTGAACGAGTAGAAGAACGAGCTCGACGGGTCGATGCCGACGGACTGCCAGAGCGTCGAGGAGTAGTAGAAGGCGACGTTGATGCCGACGAGCTGCTGGAAGACCGACAGGCCGATGCCGACCCAGACGATCGGCAGGAGCCGGAAGCGGCTGCCGGGGGCGAGCAGGTCCTTGAAGGTGGACTTGTGCTCGCTGCGCATGGCGAGTTCGATCTCGGCGACCCGGTGGTCGAGGTCGACGCCGTGGCCCTCGACCTCGGCGAGGACCTCCTTGGCCCGGTCGGTCCTGCCGACGGAGATGAGGAAGCGGGGGGACTCGGGGATGGCGAAGGAGAGCAGCCCGTAGAGGAGGGCGGGGACGACCATCACACCGAGCATCCACTGCCAGGCCTCCAGGCCGCCGATCTCGCCGCGCTGGTCGCCGTCGGCGAGCTGGAGGATGCCGTAGTTGACGAGCTGGGAGATGGCGATGCCGATGACGATGGCGGCCTGCTGGAAGGAGCCGAGGCGGCCGCGGTAGGCGGCGGGGGCGACCTCGGCGATGTAGGCGGGGCCGATGACGGAGGCCATGCCGATGGCGAAGCCGCCGACGATCCGCCAGAAGGCGAGGTCCCAGAGGGCGAAGGGCAGCGCGGAGCCGACGGCGCTGACGGTGAAGAGCACCGCGGAGATCTGCATGCAGCGGATGCGGCCGATGCGGTCGGCGATCCGGCCGGCGGTCGCGGCGCCGATGGCGCAGCCGATCAGGGCGATGGCGATGACCTGGGCGAGGGTCGCGGAACCGATGTCGTAGCGGTCGCGGATGGCTTCGACGGCGCCGTTGATGACGGAGCTGTCGTAGCCGAAGAGGAAGCCGCCCATGGCCGCCGAGGCGGTGATGAAGATGACATGGCCGAGGTGGTCCGGATGCGCCGCCCTTCCTTCGGAAGGCGGCGGCGTGGGGGCCTGCGCGGTGTCGGTCACGTGGACTCCTCGATGGGGGGACAGCCCTTCCAGTGGCTTCCAGTGGCGCATACCTTCACGCCGCCCACCACATGAAGGTAAAAGCAACGTTGCAGAGACTATGCGTTCAAGTTTTGAAGTCAATAGGCGATGTCATATGACTTTTACCGAAGCTGTAGCCCGATGATCTTCATTGCTTGAAGAAGTGGAGATCGATCGATCTCAGCGGAGCCGCTGGCTGATCACCTTGGAGACGCCGTCGCCCTGCATCGACACCCCGTAGAGCGCGTCCGCGACCTCCATCGTCCGCTTCTGGTGGGTGATCACGATGAGCTGCGAGGACTCCTGGAGCTCCCGCATGATCCCGATCAGGCGCTGGAGGTTGGTGTCGTCGAGCGCCGCCTCGACCTCGTCCATGACGTAGAAGGGGCTCGGCCGGGCCTTGAAGATCGAGACCAGCAGCGCCACGGCGGTCAGGGAGCGCTCGCCGCCGGAGAGCAGCGAGAGCCGCTTGACCTTCTTGCCCGGCGGGCGGGCCTCGACCTCGACGCCCGTGGCGAGCATGTCGTCGGGGTCGGTGAGCACGAGCCGGCCCTCGCCGCCGGGGAAGAGGCGGGAGAAGACGCCCTCGAACTCGCGGGCGGTGTCACGGTACGCCTCCGCGAAGACCTGCTCGACCCGCTGGTCGACCTCCTTCACGACCTGAAGCAGGTCGGCGCGGGTCTTCCTCAGGTCCTCCAGCTGCTCGGAGAGGAAGCGGTGGCGGTCCTCCAGGGCCGCGAACTCCTCCAGGGCCAGCGGGTTGACCTTGCCGAGCTGCTGGAAGGCGCGCTCGGCCGCCTTCAGCCGCTTCTCCTGCTCCGAACGGATGAACGGGCGCGGCTGGTTGCGCGGATCCTCCGGGTCCTCGGGGAGGGTCTCCCCCTCGGCGGGGGGCGACGGCGGGACGGGCTGGTCGGGGCCGTACTCGGCGGCGAGGGCGCCCGGCTCGACGCCGAACTCCTCCAGCGCCTTCGTCTCCAGCTGTTCGATCCGCAGCCGTTTCTCGGCGCCCAGGACCTCGCCGCGGTGGACGGAGTCGGTGAGCTTGTCGAGTTCGGCCTTGAGCTCGCGGCCGCGGGCGCGGGCGGCGGCGAGGTCCTGTTCGCGGCCCGCGCGGGCGGCGGTGGCCGCGGCGCGTTCGTGTGCGGCCCGTTCGAGGGAGACCTCGACGTGGGCGAGGAGGGTACGGGCTCCGGCGGCGACGGCGGCCGCGACCCGGGCCTCGTGGCGGAGCCGGGTCCGGCGCCGCTCGGCACGCGCGCGTGCGTCCCGTTCGGCGCGGGCGGCCCGGTCGAGGGAGTCGGCCCGGCCGGCCAGGCCCTTGACCCGCTCCTCGTGGGTGCGGACCTGGAGGCGCGCCTCCATCTCGGCCTGGCGGGCGTGGGACCCGTCGAGGGCGAGGCGGTCGCGGACGGAGGTGTCGGGTTCCTCCTCGGCCGGCGTCTCCTCGGCGGCGAGCAGGCGCTCGGCCAGTTCCTCGGCCTCGGCGACGGCCCGCTCCAGGGCCTCCTGGGCGCGGGTGACGGCGGCGGCGGTGCGTTCGGCCTCGCCGGCGGCCCCGCGGGCCTGGCCGGCGAGCCGGCCGAGGGCCTGGGCGACGGAGGCCCTCTCCTTCCCGGCGGTGCGCCGGAGGGCGTCGAGCTCCTCGACGCGGGCGGCGCACTCCCGGCGGTGTTCGGCGGCCTCGTCCTCGGCGCGGGCCGACTCCTCGTGGCGGACGGCGAGTTCGGCGAGTTCGGCGGCGGCCTCGTCGACCTGGGCGCGCACTTCGAGGAGGCTGGGCGCGCCGGCGGAGCCGCCCTGGGCCCAGTGCGCCCCGAGCAGGTCGCCCTCGGCGGTGACGGCGGTGAGCCCGGGGTGGGTCCGCAGCAGGTCGCGGGCCTGGTCCAGGTCCTCGACGACCACGATCCGGGCGAGCAGCCGGCGGACGGAGCCGAGGAGTTCGCCGGGCCCCGCGACGAGTCCGGCGGCGGGCCGGGCGTGGGCGGGCAGCGGCGGTCCCGCGGGGTCGTCGGGGTCCTCCGGTCCGGGGGCGGGCTCCTGTGCCGTGAGGATCAGGGTGGCCCGGCCGGCGTCCTGTTTGCGCAGGAGGCGGAGGGCTTCGGCGGCGGTGGCGGGGCCGTCGGCGGCGAGGGCGTCGGCGGCGGCGCCGAGCGCGGCGGCGACGGGGACCTCGTAGCCGGGGGTGACGGTGAGGAGTCCGGCGGCGGGGCCGAGGACGCCGGCGAGGCCGGCGGAGAGCAGCGCGCCGGTGCCGTCCTTGCGGCGCAGGTTCAGGGCGAGGGTGTCGTGGCGGGCCCGGACGGCGGCGCGCCGGCTCTCGGTGGCGGCGGCGGCCTCGCGGGCGGCGCCCAGGGCGGTCTCCGCCTCGGCGAGGGCGCGGCGGGCCTCCTCGTACCGCTCGGCCTGCTCGGTGTCGGCGGCGTCGAGGCCGTCGACCTCGGCCCTGAGCCGTTCGTACTCCTCCTGCGCGGTGACGGCGCGGTCGGCGGCCTCGTCGCGGGCGGCGGCGAGCCGGTCGATCTCGGCCTGGGCGGAGGCGGCGCGGGAGCGGGCGGCGTTGACCTGGCCGTGCAGCCGGGCGAGGCCCTCGCGGCGGTCGGCGAGGGCGCGGGCGGCGTCCTTGAGGCGCCGTTCCTCGGCGGCGAGGGCGCCCTCCAGCTCGGCGCGGCGGTCGGAGGTCTCCTCCAGGGCCCGTTCGGCGGCCTCCAGGGCGGCTTCGAGCTCGGCCTCCTGTTCGCGGATCCGGGCGGCCTCGCGTTCCAGGTCCTCGGGGTCGCGGCCGCGCCGTTCCTCGGCGGGGGCGGCGGTGGCGCTCTTCACCCGGGCGTCGGCGAGGGAGATCGTGCCGCGGACGCGTTCGGCGAGCTGGGAGAGGGCGTACCAGTTCTGCTGGGCGCGCTCCAGGCGCGGGGCGAGGGCGCGGACCTCGGCCTCCAGGGCGGCCTCGCGGGCCAGCGCGGTGCGCAGTTCCTCCTCGGTGGTCTCCTTGCGGGCGAGGAGCGCGGCCTCGTCGGCGAGTTCGGCGCGCAGGGCGTCCTGGAGGCGGACGAGGTCGTCGGCGAGGAGGCGGAGGCGGGCGTCGCGCAGGTCGGCCTGGATGACGACGGCCCGGCGGGCGACGGCGGCCTGCCGGCCGAGCGGCTTGAGCCGGCGCCTGAGTTCGTCGGTGAGGTCCTGCACGCGGGCGAGGTTGGCCTGCATCGCGTCGAGCTTCCGCAGCGCCTTCTCCTTGCGCTTGCGGTGCTTGAGGACGCCGGCGGCCTCCTCGATGAAGGCGCGGCGGCCCATGGGGTCGGCGTGCAGCACCGAGTCGAGCTGGCCCTGGCCGACGATGACGTGCATCTCGCGGCCGATGCCGGAGTCGGAGAGGAGGTCCTGGATGTCGAGGAGCCGGCAGGTGTCGCCGTTGATCTGGTACTCGCTGCTGCCGCCCCGGAACATGATCCGGGTGATCGTCACCTCGGCGTAGTCGATCGGCAGGGCGCCGTCGGAGTTGTCGATGGTGAGCGAGACCTCGGCGCGGCCGAGCGGGGGCCGCCCGGTGGTGCCGGCGAAGATGACGTCCTCCATCTTGCCGCCGCGCAGCGACTTGGCGCCCTGCTCGCCCATGACCCAGGACAGCGCGTCGACGACGTTGGACTTGCCGGAGCCGTTGGGGCCGACGACACAGGTGATTCCGGGTTCGAACCTCAGCGTGGTGGCGGAGGCGAACGACTTGAATCCGCGGAGCGTCAAGGCCTTGAGGTGCACCTTCGCGACTCTACCCGGGGTGTCGCGTTTCGCCCGTGATCGCGCAGGGCAGACCCTCGGGTGAGGTGTGGTGTGACACGGGTGTACGGCGGGGGAAGGGAAGGCGAAGGGGGCGGGAAGAGCGTGGGAGGCAAGAAAAGAAGGGACGCCGGAGCGCCCCTTGCCTATTCAGCTGTTCCCACCTGATCCCCTCGGGGCCGGGTGTCAGGTGAGCCCCTCGGGGCTGGGTGTCAGGTGAGCGCAGGCTCCGCCTGGGGTACGTCGAGGTCGATGCGGTCGAGCAGCGACTCGCCCTGGTGCTGAGCGGCGGCAGCGGCGAGCGCGTCGTTCTCGGACTGGATCCGTACCAGCTCGGATTCCAGGTCCTGGACGCGCTGCTGAAGCCGTCGCATCTCGGCGAGGAGTCGCGGGTCGGAGCCGCCGACGTAACCGAGAAGCGCCTTTGCCATGATGAGTGGTCCTCCACACTGAGTGACCGACCGATTGCGGTGTGGGTCGTGAGGGATGGATTCGCACCCGCGGTGCTCGGCAGTACGTGAATCGTGCCGGTGTTCTACTGCCACACAGCTAAGGTGCGCGGGGCTTCCAGAGTCTCACCAAAAAGTTTGACGGTCAACACGATCACGCCCCGATCGATGGGGCGGACGGGGAGTTCGCGGCCGCTTCGCAGGCGGCGGCGCCTCTCGACCCGTCGCTCCGGGGCGTGGCGATCATCCTTACCCGGGAAGCCTTGCACGAGTGCCGGGGCTTGGCAACCACCAGGTGGTTCTCCTGTTCACCGGTGGTGTACCGGCCCTTCACCCGGTGTCGTCGGGGCGTCCGGGCGGAGGGCCGGCGGGGTGGGGCGCGGGGGCGGGGTCAGCGGATGGCGAAGCCGTCGTAGCCGCCGCGGGGGGTGCCCCATATCTCGGTGACCCCGTCCACGCGGCCGGGCGTGTCACCGGCCCGCAGCCAGTCGAGGAGACGGTGGCAATTGTCACTCGGCCCCTCGGCCACCACCTGCACCCGGCCGTCGTCGAGGTTCAGGGCGAAGCCGGTGAGGCCCCCGATCTCCAGGGCGTTTGCCCTGGTGAACCAGCGGAAGCCCACTCCCTGTACCCGTCCGCGCACCCAGGCGGTCATCCGAACATCGTCGCTCATGGCTGCACGCTAGCGGGCGGATTGCCCGAACAGCACGTCGCGGCCGCCTCTCATGGCGTACAGTCCGACGGAATGCGGCGCACCCGCACGGGTGCGCGCCCTTCGGCCGTCCGTACGTGAGGTCACGCTCCGTACGAGCCCGGGCCAAGAGCAAAGACCGCTGCCGGAAAGCAAAGGCAGCAAAGATCCGGCCGCGGGGACATCCGCAGCACCACTCGCAGGCAGAGAAACCACCAGAGAGCCAGCTCAGGGAGGCAGGCAGATGGGACGCCACCGTCGCTCCGGCGCCGCGCCCGCCGAGGCAGACTACGCGACCGGCGCCGACCGCGATCGCGGGGGTGCCCGCCGCAGGCGGCGCGGCGGCCCCGTCCGTACCGCGGTGCTCGGCGTCTCGGCGGCGGCCGCCGCCGGCGCCGTCGCGGTCGCCGCGGGACTCCTCCCCGGCGGCGAGACCCTCACGGCGGGCAGCGCCGGCAGCAGCCGGCCGGCCGCCACGGAGACCCGGCAGACCCCGGAGCTGACCACGCAGGGCGGGGCGACCCGCACCCCGGCCTCCACGGGCGCGGGCGAGGGCACGGCGAAGACCGGGAAGACCCCGGCCTCCGCGGCCCCGAAGTCCCCGAAGAAGGCCGCGCCCGAGCCCGAGCCCACGCCCACGAAGACCGCGTCCCCCTCCCCCACCCCGTCGAAGACCCGGACCGCGGCCCCGGCGCCCACCACCGCGCCGCCGAAGCCGACGCCCTCGAAGGCCGCGGCCACCACCCGGGCCGCCGCCCCGAAGCCGGCTCCCACCACCGAGGCCCCGGTGGAGGAGACGACGGCGGCGGCCGCCGGCTCCACCGCCGACCGCGCCGACGCGGCCGAGGCCGAGGTGCTGCGCCTGGTGAACGCCGAGCGCGGCAAGGTCGGCTGCTCCCCGCTCCGGCCCTCGGCCGGCCTGGCCGAGCTGGCCGGCGACTTCAGCGCCGACATGGCGAACCGCGGCTTCTTCGACCACACGGACCCCGACGGCGCCACCCCGTGGGCCCGCGCCCAGGCGGCCGGCGTCACCGGCCTCGGCGCCGAGAACATAGCCCGCGGCCAGGTGGACGCGACCGCCGTGATGGTCTCCTGGATGAACAGCGACGGCCACCGCGCCAACATCCTGAACTGCGACTTCACCACCCTCGGCGTCGGCGTCCACTTCGCCGACGGCGGCCCGTGGTGGACGCAGGACTTCGGTTACTGAGCCGCCCGGCCCGCTCGCCCTCCGGAAGCGCGGTCTGGTGGTGCGCGCGGGGGCGCGGTTACCGTGGGGGCATGGCCGACGATCCCGCCTTCGACGTGTTCGCCCGGGGATGTACCTCGCGGGTGACGCTGGAGCACATCACGGGGCGCTGGGGCGGCCTCACCCTGGGCGCGCTGTACGAGGGCTCCTTCCGCTTCAACGAGCTGCGGCGGCGGGTCGACGGCGTCAGCGAGAAGATGCTGGCGCAGACGCTGCACGCGCTGGAGCGGGACGGGCTGGTGCACCGGGAGGCCCAGCCGGTCAACCCGCCCCGGGTCGACTACCGGCTCACCCCGCTCGGGCGGGAGATCGCCGAGCGGCTCGTCGGGCTGATCGCGCTGGTGGAGGGGCGGATGCCGGAGGTCGTCGCGGCCCGGGAGGCGTACGACTCCGAGCGCGCCGCCGTCACGCGCTGAGGCGCGGCGGGCGCTGGCAGCGCGGGCAGAAGTAGCTGGAGCGGTTCATCCAGGGGCGGCGGCGCATCGGCGTGCCGCAGCGGCGGCAGGGCTCGTCCTCCCGCCCGTACGCGTCGAGCGAGCGGTCGAAGTAGCCGGACTCGCCGTTCACATTCACGTAGAGGCTGTCGAAGCTGGTGCCGCCGGCCGCGAGCGCCGCGTTCATCACGTCGCGGACGTGGCCGAGGAGTTCGGCCGAGCGCGGCCGGGTGAGGGTGGCGGTCGGCCGGTCGTAGTGCAGCCGCGCGCGCCACAGCGCCTCGTCGGCGTAGATGTTGCCGACGCCGCTGATCAGCGACTGGTCGAGGAGCGCCCGCTTGATGGTGGTGCGGCGCAGGCGGAGGGCGGCCTGGAAGGCGGCGTCGTCGAAGGCGGGGTCCAGCGGGTCGCGGGCGATGTGCCCGATCACGTCCGGCAGCCCGTCGGCGCTGTCGGGGGCCGTGTCGTGCAGCGAGAGGCCGCCGAAGGTGCGCTGGTCGACGAAGCGGAGCTCCGTGCCGGCCGCGTCGTCGAAGCGGATCCGGATGCGCAGGTGCTTCTCGTCCGGGGCGGCCTCCGGCTGGACGAGGAGCTGTCCGCTCATGCCGAGGTGGCCGAGGACGGAGGTGCCGGTGTCGGCGAGCGGCAGCCACAGGTACTTGCCCCGGCGGCGGGCCGGTTCGAAGCGCTGCCCGGTCAGCCGGGCGGCGAAGTCCGTGCCGCCCGCCGGGTGGCGGCGCACCGCCCGGGGGTGGAGCACCTCGACGGCGGCCACGGTCCGGCCGGCGACCCAGCGCTCCAGTCCGCGCCGGACGACCTCGACCTCGGGCAGCTCGGGCACGGGACTCCTCCGGAGGGACGCGGGGACGGTGGTCCTCGCAGCCTACCGCCCGGGACGGACGGGCCCCGCGGCCCCGGAAACGGCTCCGCCCGCCCCTGGCGGGGGCGGGCGGGAAGACTCCGCTGAAGGATGCGGGAGCACGCGGGGTCGCGGTCAGGCGGTGGCCGGGGCGGCCCCGTCCTTCCGGTCCTGTCCGTCGGCCGTGACGGCGTCGGCCGCGGCCTTGGCCTCGGCCGTCGCGCGCTCGTCCGCGGCCGCGCGGATCGCGCGCCACGCGGACTCGGCGGCCTGCTGCTCCGCCTCCTTCTTGCTGCGGCCGGTGCCGGTGCCGTACGAGACACCACCGACGCGGGCGGCAGCAGTGAAGGTCTTCTCGTGGTCGGGGCCCTCCTCGGAGACGAGGTACTCCGGCACGCCGAGGCCCTCGGCCGCCGTCAGCTCCTGGAGGCTGGTCTTCCAGTCCAGGCCGGCACCGAGGTTCGAGGACTTCTCGATCAGCGGGTCGAAGAGCCGGTGCACCAGCTCGGACGCCGCGTCGAGGCCCTGGTCGAGATAGACCGCGCCGATCACCGCCTCGAGGGTGTCGGCGAGGATGGATGCCTTGTCCCGGCCGCCCGTGCCCTCTTCGCCCCGGCCGAGCCGGATGAAGGAGCCCAGGTCGAGGCCGCGCCCGACGTCCGCCAGCGCACGCGAGTTGACCACCGCGGCCCGGAGCTTGGCCAGCTGGCCCTCGGGCAGGTCGGGGTGGGTGCGATAGAGGGTGTCGGTGACCACCAGGCCGAGCACGGAGTCCCCGAGGAACTCCAGGCGCTCGTTGGTGGGCAGACCACCGTTCTCGTACGCGTACGAGCGGTGGGTCAGCGCACGCACCAGAAGGGCGGACTCGAGGTGATACCCGAGCCGCCCTTCCAGAAGCGTGTGGGACGAGGCGTTGCTGATGTTGTCAGACATCGTGCCTCTCACCAGCCCGCTCAGACCGAGAGGACCTGGCGCTTGTTGTAGGTGCCGCAGCTCGGGCACGCGATGTGCTGCTGCTTCGGCTCCTGGCAACGCTCACACGAAACCAGGGTGGGGACCGCAGCCTTCCACTGCGACCGGCGGTGGCGCGTGTTGCTGCGCGACATCTTCCGCTTCGGAACAGCCACGGCTACTTCTCCTGCTTCTCGTCGACACCGGTAGCGGCGTCGCTCATGTTGTCCTTCTCGTCGGCTCCCAGCGAACCGGCGAGTTCCTGCAGTGCCGCCCAACGGATGTCGGTGGCGTCGTGGTGGTGGTCGGGGTTCTCGTTCAGGTTGATTCCGCAGTCGGAACACAGACCCGCACAGTCCTCCCGGCACACCGGCTGCATGGGCAGCGCGAGTACCACTGCGTCACGCAGCACGGGTTCGAGGTCGAACATGCCGTCCTCGAGGGGGATCATGTCCTCGTCTTCATCGTCCTCGTCGCCCGGGGTCGCCTTGGAGCGGCCCCGGTCGTCGGAGTCGGGGTACGAGAACATCTCCTGGAAGTCCGCGTCGAGCTCCAGCTCGACGGGCTCCAGACACCTTACGCACTCCCCCTCGGCCGATGCACGGGCGGTGCCTGTGACAAGCACCCCTTCCATGACCGACTCGAGTCGGAGCTCGATCTCCACCGGGGCGCCCTCGGGCACTCCGACGACCCCCGCGACACCGAGATCGGCGGGCGCGTCGACCGTGCGGGAGATCCGCTGGAGGGCACCGGGACGCCGCCCCAGCTCGTGCGTGTCGAACACGAGGGGGTTGCGGTGGTCGAGGCGCGTGCTCAGGGCTCTTCCTGCTTTCGGATCGTTCACGTCGCAAGTCTTACGGGGGCTGCCGCTTGCGGGCAGCATGGATCGCGGGCATACACGCGACCGAAGGGCCAGGATACTGGACGCTTCGCCCAGGGCCCAATCGGGGCCTTCGCCCGCTTACTGGCCCTGCTCGTACCGGCGCAGCTGCTCCAGGTCGATCATGCTCGTGTCGAAGAAGCTGGTCTCGTCGAGCGCGGCCGGCTGCGGCTGAGGCTGCTGCTGGTACGCGTAGGGGTCCTGCTGCGGGTAGCCGTACGGGTCGGCCTGCTGGGGCTGCTGGTACGCGTACGGGTCCTGCTGCGGGTAGCCGTACGGGTCGGCCTGCTGGGGCTGCTGCTGGTACGCGTACGGGTCCTGCTGGGCCGGGATCCGGGCGGCGACGGGGGCGGGCGCGGCGGGGACCGGCTCGGGGTCGGCAAGCTCCGCGAGGCCGGCGAGGTAGTCGGCGTCGCTGGTGTGGACGGACTGGCCGAGGCCCTCCTGGGCGGCCATGTGCTCGCCGAGGGCGTCGGTGGCGATCCGGCCGTGCAGCTTCTGCCGACCGCGGCCGACGGCCTCCAGGGTCTTGGAGAGGACCGCCTCGAAGGCGCCCAGCTTGGCGTCCACGTACTCGTCGGCGCGCGCGATCAGGGTCTGCGGGTCCGCGCTGTACTCGGGGGCGTCCTGGTCCGGGTAGCCGTGCTCGTCCAGGCCCGGGCCGCGGCCGAGGAGCTTCTCGCGGCCGCGGTCGACGGAGCCGATGGTCTTGTTGAGGACGACCTCGAAGTTGGCGAGCTTGGAGTCGACGTACTCGTCGGCCTCGGCGCGGATCTCCTCGGCCTCGCGGCGGGCCTCGGCGAGGATCCGGTCGGCCTCCTCCTGGGACTGCCGGGCGATCTGGGTGTCGGAGACGATCGTGCCGCGCTCGGCGTGGGCGGCCTCGATGATCCGCTCGGCCTCCCGGCGGGCCTGCTCGACCATCTGCTCGCGGCCGCCGATGAGCTCCTGGGCCTGGGCGAGGGAGTTCGGCAGGGCGTCCCGCACCTCGTCGAGGAGGGCGAGCAGTTCGGCGCGGTTGACCACGCAGGAGGCCGACATGGGCATCGAGCGGGCGCCTTGTACGGTCGCGACGATCTCGTCGAGCTTCTTCTGCACGTCCACCGGGTGCTCGCCACTCTCTACAGCTGGATGGAGACGGACGGGACGACTGTAAGGGCAGTCGCGGCCCGTCCGACACCAGGTGACGGAGCGTCAGCGGCGGTGGCCGCGCGTCACTTCTCCCGGAGGCGTTCGGCGAGCCGGCCGAGGACCGCCGGGGGCACCAGGTGGGAGACGTCGCCGCCCCAGGCCGCGACCTCCTTGACCAGGGAGGACGACAGGAAGCTGTAGGTGGGGTTGGTGGGCACGAACAGCGTCTCGACGCCCGACAGGCCGTTGTTCATCTGGGCCATCTGGAGCTCGTAGTCGAAGTCGCTGACCGCGCGCAGGCCCTTGACGATGGCGGGGATGTCGCGCTGCTTGCAGAAGTCGACGAGGAGGCCCTGGAAGGACTCCACCTCGACGTTCCCGAAGTCGGCGGTGACCTCGCGGATCAGCTCGATCCGCTCCTCGACGGAGAACAGGCCCTTCTTGGACTGGTTGATCATCACCGCGACGTGCACGACGTCGTACAGCTTGGAGGCGCGGGCGATGATGTCGAGGTGTCCGTTGGTGATGGGGTCGAACGACCCCGGGCAGACGGCGCGGCGCATCCTGCTTCCCTCGCTCTTCGGTGCGGTCATCGGGCGGCTTCGTCGGTGTCGGCCCGGTCCGGGGCGGTGACGCCGCCGTACCAGAACGTTCCTTCACCGTAACGGCGCGACCGCAGGGCCTCGAAGCCGTCCGGCCAGACGAACTCCCCGCCCCGCGTGGCGCGCTCCACGGTGACGACGGCATCCTCGCTCAGCCAGCCCCCGGCGCGCAGTGTGAGGAGGATCTCGCGGAGCTCCTCGTCGGCGACGGCGTAGGGCGGGTCGAGGAAGACCAGGTCGTACGGCTCCGCCGGGGCGGGTCCCGTGACGACCTGCTCGGCCCTGCCGGTGCGGGCCTCGGCGCCGGGCAGGCCGAGGGCGCGGACGTTCTCCCGGACGGTGCGGGCCGCCCGGGCGTCGGCCTCCACGAGCAGGGCGTGGGCGGCGCCGCGGGACAGCGCTTCGAGGCCGACGGCGCCGGAGCCGGCGTACAGGTCGGCGACCCGGACCCCGTCGAGGGTGCCGAGGAGCGCCTCCCAGGTGGAGAAGAGGCCCTCGCGCGCCCGGTCGGAGGTGGGGCGGGTGCCGTTGCCCGGGGGCACGGCCAGGCGCCGTCCGCCGGCGGTGCCGGCGATCACGCGGGTCATCGGTTTCCTCGTCCTCGGGTGCTGGTCGCGTAGGCGTACGCGCTACGTGACCAGCTTAGGGCGGCTCCCGCGGTCAGCCCTTCTCCAGGTACTCCTCCCGCTCCTCGCTCAGCAGGGCGTCCAGGGCGGTGCGCAGGCCCGGGTGGGCGTCGAGGTCCGGGTCGGCGAGGACGAGGGCGGTGGCCTCCTCGCGGGCGGCGGCGATGACCTCCTCGTCCTCGATGACGGCGAGGACCCGCAGGGAGGAGCGGGCGCCGGACTGGGCCTGGCCGAGGACGTCGCCCTCGCGGCGCTGTTCGAGGTCGACGCGGGAGAGCTCGAAGCCGTCGAGGGTGGCGGCGACCGCGCCGAGGCGTCCGCGGGCGGGGCTCGCCTCGGGCATCTCGGTGACGAGGAGGCACAGGCCGGGGGCGGAGCCGCGGCCGACGCGGCCGCGGAGCTGGTGGAGCTGGGAGACGCCGAAGCGGTCGGCGTCCATGATCACCATGGCGGTGGCGTTGGGCACGTTGACGCCGACCTCGATGACGGTGGTGGCGACGAGGACGTCGAGTTCGCCGGCGGCGAAGCGGCGCATGACGTCGTCCTTGTCGTCGGGGTGCATGCGGCCGTGCAGGGCGGCGATCCGGAGCCCGGCGAGGGGGCCGGCGCGGAGCTTGTCGGCGACGTCGAGGACGGCGAGCGGGGGGCGCTTCTCGGCCTCGTCCTCGGCGGAGGGCTTGCGCTTGGCGGCCTTCTTCTCGTCCTCCTCGTCCCCGATGCGGGGGCAGACGACGTACGCCTGGTGGCCGCCCTCGACCTCCTCGCGGACCCGCTCCCACGCGCGGGCGAGGAAGTGCGGCTTGTCGGCGGCGGGGACGACGTGGCTGGCGATCGGGGAGCGGCCGGCGGGGAGCTGGTCGAGGACGGAGGTCTCCAGGTCGCCGAAGACGGTCATGGCGACGGTCCGCGGGATCGGGGTGGCGGTCATGACCAGCAGGTGGGGCGGCTGCTTGCCCTTGCCCCGGAGGGCGTCGCGCTGTTCGACGCCGAAGCGGTGCTGCTCGTCGACGACGACGAGGCCGAGGTCGTGGAACCTGACCTTGTCCTCGATGAGGGCGTGGGTGCCGATGACGATCCCGGCCTCGCCGGTGACCAGGTCGAGCAGGGCCTGGCGGCGGGCGGCGGCCCCCATGGAGCCGGTGAGCAGCACCACCTTGGTGGCCTTCTCGGCGCCGCCGAGCATGCCGCCCTCGGCGAGCTCGCCCATCATCTCGGTGACGGACCGGTGGTGCTGCTGGGCGAGGACCTCGGTGGGGGCGAGCATCGCGGCCTGTCCCCCGGCGTCCACGACGGCGAGCATGGCCCGCAGCGCCACCAGGGTCTTGCCCGAGCCGACCTCGCCCTGGAGGAGCCGGTGCATGGGGTGGTCGGTGGCGAGGTCGTCGAAGATCTCCTTCGAGACCTTCCGCTGGCCCTCGGTGAGGGTGAAGGGGAGCTTGGCGTCGAAGGCGGTGAGGAGGCCGTCCGCGGCGGGGCGCCGGGGGACGGCGGGGAGCTGGGTGTCGGCGTGCCGGCGGCGGGCCAGGGCGACCTGGAGGACGAAGGCCTCGTCCCACTTGAGCCGTTCGCGGGCGGCGGCGACGTCGGCCTTCGTCCGGGGGTGGTGGATCATGCGCAGGGCGTCGGGCAGTTCGGCGAGGCCGCGGCCCTCGCGGAGGGCGCCGGGCAGCGGGTCGACGGCCTCGGCGGCGGCCGGCAGGACGGTGTGGACGGCCTTGGCGATCTTCCAGGACTCCAGCTTGGTGGTGGCCGGGTAGATCGGGATGAGGGCCCCGGCCCAGGTGTCCACGGCCGTGTCCTCGTCGCCGCGCAGGAGTTCGTAGGCGGGGTGGGCGAGCTGGAGGCGGCGGTTGAAGAGGGAGACCTTGCCGGAGAACATCGCCCGGGTGCCGGGCAGCAGGTCGTGGTGGGGCTTGTGCACGCCCTTGCCGAAGAAGACCAGCTGGAGCCGGCCGTAGCCGTCGGTGATGGTCACTTCGAGCCGCTGGCCGCGCCCCTTGGCGCCGTTGAAGGTGTGCACGCGGGCGTCGGCGACCTGGGCGACGACCGTGACGTGCTCGTCGAGCGGCAGGTCGGAGAGGGTCGTGAGCTCGCCCCGCTCCGCGTACCGCCGGGGGTAGTGGTGGAGGAGGTCGCCGACCGTGTGCAGGTCGAGGGCCTCGGCCATGACCTTGGCGGTGGCGGGGCCGAGGGACTTCTTGAGGGGTTCGTCGAGCGCGGGCACGTCGTCCATTGCACACCACGGCGCCGACAGCCGGGGCGAGCCTGTGGACAACGCGCCCTACTCGACGCCGATGAGGAGCGGCGGGGCGCCTTCGCCCGCGTGGTAGGTGACGGTGTCGACGGCCAGGTAGCCGCGCCGGACGTGGGCTTCGAGGACGCCGGCGAGACCGGGCGGGGTGCCGTCGGCGACGACGAGGGTGACGAGTTCGCCGCCGGCCTGGAGCATCCGGTCGAGGACGGTCCGGGCGGTCTCGGTGAGGTCCTGGCCGATGACGGCGACGTCGCCCTCGATGAGGCCGAGGACGTCGCCGGCCTGGCAGACGCCGGCGGAGGTGAAGGACCGGCGTTCGGCGACGGCGAGTTCGGCGTAGCGGGTGGCGCCGGCGGCGGCGGTCATGGCGACGACGTCCTCGTCGAAGCTCTGGCCGGGTTCGTGGACGGCGAGGGCGGCGATGCCCTGGACGGCGGCCCGGGTCGGGATGAGGGCGACGCGGATGCCCTCGGCGCGGGCGCGTTCGGCGGCGGCCGCGGCCGCCTTCCGCAGGTCGGCGTCGTTGGGCAGGAGGACGACCTCGCGCGCGTGGGCGCGGCGGATCGCGTCGACGAGCTCCTCGCCGGCGGGCGGTTCGCCGGGCCGGGCGAGGACGGTGGTCGCGCCGGACTCGGCGCACAGGCCGGCCAGGCCCTCGCCGGGCACGACGGCGACGACGGCGCGCCGGGCGCGCTCGCCCCCGGCCGGGGCGGCGGGGGCCGTGCTCGCGAAGTGGGTGATGCGGATCCGGTGCGGCCGGCCCGCCTCGATCCCGGCCTCGACGGCGGCGCCCGGGTCGTCGACGTGGACGTGGACGTTCCACAGGCCGTCGCCGCCGACGACGACGAGGCAGTCGCCGAGGGCGTCGAGCCGGGCCCTGAGGAGGTCGACGGCGGCGTCCTCGGCCTCCAGGAGGTACAGCACCTCGTAGCCGGGGCCCTGGTCGGCGGGGCCGCAGGTCTCCCCGGCCGCGGCGGGCACGGTCCGTGCCGGCGCGGAGGCGGGCGGCGGTTCCGGCGCCCGGCCGGTCACCGTCTCCACCAGCGCGCCGAGGACGGTCACCAGGCCCCGTCCCCCGGCGTCCACGACCCCCGCGCGGCCGAGCACGGCCAGTTGCCCCGGGGTGGCCTCCAGGGCCGTCCTGGCCCCGTCGTAGGCCCTCCTGGCCACGTCCGGGAGGGTGCCGCCGCCGGCGCAGGCGGCCGCGGCGGCGTCGGCGACGGTGAGGACGGTGCCCTCCTCGGGGTGGGCGACGGCCGCGCGGGCGGAGGCGGCGGCGGTACCGAGGGCCCGGGCGAGGTGGTCGCCGTCGGCGCCCCGGGCGAGCACGCCGGCCATGCCGCGCAGCAGCTGGGACAGGATGGTCCCGGAGTTGCCGCGGGCGCCGAGCAGCGCCCCGTGGGCCAGGGCCCGTACGGCGTCGGCGGTGTCGGGGGCGGAGGCCCCGGGGGCGGCGAAGACGGCCTCGACGGCCTCGTGGGCGGCCTGGGCGGTGAGGTACAGGTTGGTGCCGGTGTCCCCGTCGGCGACCGGGTAGACGTTGATGGCGTCGATCGCGGCCCGCTCCCGCCCGAGCTCCCCGGCCGTCCGCGCGCTCCAGGCCCGGACCGCCTCGGCGTCGAGGGCGAGGCGCTCGCCGCTCCGGACGGTGCGGTCGGTGCGGACGGTGCGGTCGGCGCGGTCGGAGGGCTGCGGGGCTCGCGACAACGGGGGGTCCTCCTTCGGCGGTGAAGCTCACCGCAGGGTAGACCGGGGCGTCCGGGATCCGGGGGCCGGGACGGGGCGGGCCCGGACCGTGGTAGTTTCGTTCCACGGGAGCAGCCGTTGTATGCTGCTTCGGTTGCCCGGCACTCGCCGGGCCATTCCCGGCAAGCCACTTCAGACTCCTGATTCCGGTGCGCCGGATCTCACTGTAAATCTGAAGTCTTTGGAGTGACCCGTGGCTGCCAACTGCGACGTCTGCGGCAAGGGGCCGGGCTTCGGCAACAACATTTCGCACTCGCACCGCCGTACGTCTCGTCGCTGGAACCCGAACATCCAGCGTGTGCGTGCCGTGGTCGGTCGGACGCCGAAGCGGCTCAACGTCTGCACCTCGTGCATCAAGGCCGGCAAGGTCTCGCGCTAATCGCGACGTTTCCGTGTCGTAGCGCAGCCCCTGCGGTTGCCTTGAAAGGCCGGTTCACCTCGGTGAACCGGCCTTTTGCCATGCCCGGGCACGGGCCCGGGGACCGGCTCGGGCGCTCTCCCGGGAGCGGGGGCTCAGCGGCGTAGCCGCCACCCGTGGTCCACCGGGCCGATGCCCTCCCCCAGGGCGAAGCCGGCGGCGATGGCCCCGGTCACGTACGCCTTCGCCTCCCGTACGGCCTCCGGCACCGCGCGCCCGCGCGCGAGCCCGGACGCGACCGCCGAGGCGAGGGTGCAGCCCGTCCCGTGGGTGTGCCGGTTGTCGTGGCGGGGGGCGCGCAGCCAGTGCTCCTCGGTGCCGTCGGTGAGCAGGTCCACGGCCTCGGGGGCGCCGCCGGGCAGGTGGCCGCCCTTGATCAGCGCCCAGCGCGGTCCGTACCCGAGGACCGCGTCGGCGGCCCGGCGCATCCCGTCCTCGTCCTCCACCACGATTCCCGTGAGCTGTGTCACTTCGTCGAGGTTGGGCGTGGCGACGGTCGCCGTCGGCAGCAGCCGGGTCCGTACCGAATCGAGGGCGGAGGCGGCGAGCAGCGGGTCGCCGTGCTTGGAGACGCCGACCGGGTCCACGACCACCGGCACCCCGGGGGTGCCGGCGAGGAGTTCGGCGACGGTCTCCACGAGCGCGGCGGAGGCGAGCATGCCGGTCTTGACGGCCTGGACGCCGATGTCGTCGACGACGGCCCGGTACTGGGCCCGGACGGCCTCCTCGGGCAGTTCCCAGGCCCCCCGCACGCCCAGGGAGTTCTGGGCGGTGACGGCGGTGAGCACGCTCATGCCGTGGACGCCGAGCGCGAGCATGGTCTTGAGGTCGGCCTGGATGCCGGCGCCGCCGCCGGAGTCGGATCCGGCGACGGTCAGCACCAGGGGCGGCCGGGTGGTCACTCGGTCTCCCCGAAGTGGTCCCAGCCGCCGACGCTGTGCCAGGGGGCGCCGTCGACGGTCACCTGGGGCAGCGCGGAGGGGGCGATGACCTCGCCGATGACCTTCCAGCGGGCGGGCAGCTTCACGTCGGGCGGGAAGGTGGCCACGATGGCGTGGTCCTCGCCGCCGGTGAGGACCCACTGGAGCGGGTCGACGCCGACGGCCTGGCCGATGTCGTGCATCTGGCCGGGGATGTCGATGAGGCCGGAGCGCAGGTCGATGCGGACGTTGCTGGCCTCGGCGATGTGGCCGAGGTCGGCGATCAGGCCGTCGCTGACGTCGCACATGGCGGTGGCGCCGAGCCCGGCGGCGGCGGGACCCGCGTGGTAGGGCGGTTCGGGGCGGCGGTGGGCCTCGACGAAGGCGCGCGGGGAGCGGAAGCCGCGGGAGAGGACCGCGTAGCCGGCGGCGGACCAGCCGAGCCAGCCGGTGTAGGCGACGACGTCGCCGGGCTCGGCGCCGCCCCGGGTGACCGGGTCGGCGTTGCGGAGGTCGCCGAGGGCGGTGATGGAGACCATGATCGTGTCGCCCCGGACGACGTCGCCGCCGACCACCGCCGCGCCCGCGACCTGACATTCGTCGCGCAGGCCGTCCATGAGTTCCGTGGGCCAGGTGACGGGGAGTTCGGCGGGGACGACGAGGCCGAGGAGGAGCGCGGTGGGGACCGCGCCCATGGCGGCGATGTCGGCGAGGTTCTGCGCGGCGGCCTTGCGGCCGACGTCGTACGCCGTCGACCAGTCGCGCCGGAAGTGGCGCCCTTCGAGCAGGATGTCCGTGCTGGCCACCACGCGCCGGTCGGGGGCGGAGACCACGGCGGCGTCGTCGCCGGGCCCGATCCGTACCGCCGGGGTGGAGGTGAGCCGGGACGTGAGCTCTCTGATGAGCCCGAACTCGCCCAGTTCTCCGACTGTGCCCTTCACCGCGTCTCACCTCGTGTCGTCGTGCCGGCCGGCGGTCGGCGGAGCGTCCGCTCGCGCCGCGGGTCGCGGGCCGTCACCGTGCTGGGTACCGTCAAGTTGACCGTCAACTTCTGTCCTGTGTACGCCACACCCCGGGCACTCCGGAAGGCGCGGGTCTCCCCGCGCACCTCGGCGACGCGGTACCGTGGCGTCCCTTTCTCCCACAAGATCCTCGTGGTCGCCCTGGAGGTTCCGTGGTACAGGCGTACATCCTGATTCAGACCGAGGTGGGCAAGGCGTCGACCGTCGCCGACACCATCGCCAAGATCCCGGGGGTGATCCAGGCCGAGGACGTGACCGGGCCGTACGACGTGATCGTGCGGGCCCAGGCCGACACGGTCGACGAGCTCGGCCGCATGGTGGTCGCGAAGGTCCAGCAAGTGGACGGCATCACGCGCACCCTGACCTGCCCGGTCGTCCATCTGTAGCCCCCGTCTACGCTTGGCCGGTGACGTCTTCCCACCGGCCCTTCGGCCTGCCCGCCTCAGCCGCCGTCCTGCTGCTGGCCGTCACCGGCTGCTCCGCCGACGCCCGGGCGTCCGTGCCGGTGCCGACTCCGCCCGCGGCGGAGGCGGCGCTCTGCCGTGCGCTGGCGAAGGAGCTCCCGGACGCCGTGGCGGGGCGGGAGCGGAGCGATCCGTCCCCCGACTCCGAGCTGACCGCCGGGTGGGGTGACGGAGCGATCGTACTGCGCTGCGGAGTCCCCCGGCCCGAAAAGATGAGCGATCCGCAGGCGGAGGCCGTCTCCGCGGAGGGCGTCCGCTGGATGCTGGAGCGGACGGAGGGCGGCGGGCCCCGGTTCACCTCGGTGTACCGGAGGACGTACGTCGAGGTGACCCTGGACGAGCGGTACGCGCACGACGCCGGGCCGCTGGCCGACCTCGCCGGCCCGGTGGACCGGACGGTTCCCTGCGCCCTGGAGCCGGAGTGCCGTTAGGGCCCGGTCCCCCGGCCGGGCCCGTCCGTGCTAGCGCAGGCCCGTGGAGCGGGTCAGCGCGGCCTGGATGAGCCGGTCGACCAGCTCGGGGTAGCTCACGCCGCTCTCCTGCCACATGCGCGGGTACATGGAGATCGGGGTGAAGCCGGGCATGGTGTTGATCTCGTTGATGACGAAGTCGCCGTCCTCGGTGAGGAAGAAGTCGGCGCGGACCAGGCCCTCGCAGGAGACCGCCTCGAAGGCGGCGACCGCCAGGCGCTGGACCTCGGCGGTGGCCTCGTCGCCGATCGGGGCGGGCACCAGACCGGAGGCCGAGTCGATGTACTTGGCCTCGAAGTCGTAGAAGTCGTGGTCGGTGACCGGCGGGATCTCGGCGGGCACGCTGGCGCGCGGGCCGTCCTCGAACTCCAGGACGCCGCACTCGATCTCGCGGCCGCGCACCAGCGCCTCCACGATGATCTTCGGGTCGTGGCGGCGGGCCTCCTCGACGGCCTCGTCGAGGCCGGAGAGGTCGTCGA
Organism: Streptomyces sp. NPDC035033; assembly: GCF_040636735.1. Classification (NCBI taxonomy): domain Bacteria; kingdom Bacillati; phylum Actinomycetota; class Actinomycetes; order Kitasatosporales; family Streptomycetaceae; genus Streptomyces; species Streptomyces sp. NPDC035033. The sequence goes on from NZ_JBEZUZ010000037.1 coordinate 48,852, forward strand.
CCTTGGTGATGCCCATGGAGGAGCCGCCGCGGGCCGGCTTCACGAAGAGCGGCCAACCGTGGTCGGCGGCGAACTCGACGATCTTCTTGCGGGCCTCGGCCGGGTTGCGGTCCCACTCGCGCGGCCGGATGACCTCGTACGGGCCGACCGGCAGGCCGTAGGAGACGAAGACCCGCTTCATGTACTCCTTGTCCTGGCCGACGGCGGAGGCGAGGACGCCCGCGCCGACGTACGGGATGCCGGAGAGCTCCAGGAGGCCCTGGAGGGTGCCGTCCTCGCCGTAGGGGCCGTGGAGCATCGGGAAGACGACGTCGACCTCGCCGAGGGCCTGCGGCAGCGAACCGGGCTCGTGCAGGACGACCTCGCGGCTGGCCGGGTCGACCGGGAGGACCACGCCGCCGGTCTCCGACTCGGCGAGCTGGTCGACGTCCGGCAGGGCGCGGTCGGCGATCGCCATCCGCTCGGGGGCGTCGGCGGTCAGCGCCCAGCGCCCCTCCCGGGTGATGCCGATGGGCAGCACGTCGTACTTGGTCCGGTCGATCGCCTTGAGGACGGCGCCGGCGGTGACGACGGAGATGGCGTGCTCGGAGCTGCGTCCGCCGAAGACGACGGCCACGCGCGGCTTGCGGGGGCTCTGGGTGTTCTCGCTCATATCGCGATGAGCGTACCTTGCGGTCTCCGAACTCCTGAGCGCCCCGCTGGCCGCCTCGCGCGGACGGCGCAGCGGCCCCCGGTCAGCGCCGTTCGGGCTTGGCGCTGCGCGACATCAGTTCCTTGAGGGCGACCGTCGGCGGCTTGCCGTCGTGGACGATGGAGACGACGGTCTCGGTGATGGGCATGTCGACGCCGTGCCGGCGGGCGAGATCGAGCACCGACTCGCAGGACTTGACGCCCTCGGCGGTCTGCTTGGTGACCGCGATGGTCTCCTCCAGGGTCATCCCGCGGCCCAGGTTGGTGCCGAAGGTGTTGTTCCGGGAGAGCGGCGAGGAGCAGGTGGCGACGAGGTCGCCGAGGCCCGCGAGGCCGGAGAAGGTGAGCGGGTCGGCGCCCATGGCGAGGCCGAGCCGGGTGGTCTCGGCGAGGCCGCGGGTGATGAGCGTGGCCTTGGAGTTGTCGCCGAGGCCCATGCCGTTGGCGATGCCGACGGCGAGGCCGATGACGTTCTTCACCGCGCCGCCGAGTTCGCAGCCGACGACGTCGGTGTTGGTGTACGGGCGGAAGTACGGGGTCATGCAGGCGGCCTGGAGCCGCTGGGCGACCGACTCGTCGACGCAGGCGGCGACGGCGGCGGCGGGCTGCCGGGCGGCGATCTCACGGGCCAGGTTGGGGCCGGTGAGGACGGCGACACGCTCGGCGGGGACGCCGGCGACCTCGGTGATGACCTCGCTCATCCGCTTGGCGGTGCCGAGTTCGATGCCCTTCATGAGGGAGACGAACACCGTGCCGGGGCCCAGTTCCGGCCCCCAGGCGGCAAGGTTCTCGCGCAGGGTCTGGGAGGGGACGGCGAGGACGGCGAAGTCGGCGCCGGCGGCGGCCTCGGCCGGGTCGGCGGTGGCCGTGACGCCCCGGGGGAGCTCGACGCCGGGCAGGTAGTCGGGGTTGGTACGGGTGGCGTTGATGGTCTCGGCGAGCGCGGGGCGGCGGCCCCAGAGGCTCACCTCGCAGCCCGCGTCGGCCATCACCATGGCGAAGGCGGTGCCCCAGGACCCGTTGCCGAAGACGGCGGCCTTGGTCACTTGGCTCCCCCTTCGGCGGCCTTGCGCCGCTGCTCCCGGCGGGCGCGGCGCGGGTCGTACGGCTCGGCGGGGGCCCGCTCGCCGCGGACCTCCTCCAGGAGGGCGGTGATGGCGGCCATGATCGTCTCGGTGGCCTCGCGCAGCACCTCGGGGGTGGGCTCCAGGCCGTCGAAGCGGGAGAGGTCGACCGGCGGGCCGGCCTGGACGATCAGCGTCTTCCGGGGGAAGAAGCTGAACTTGTCCTTCTTGGCGTACGGCGGCATCGCGAGGTTGGCGCCCCACTGCGCCACCGGGATGACGGGCGCCTTGGTGAGCAGCGCGACGCGGGCGGCGCCGGTCTTGCCGGGCATGGGCCACATGTCGGGGTCGCGGGTCAGGGTGCCCTCGGGGTAGAAGGCGACGCACTCGCCCCGCTCGATGGCGTCGACGGCGGCCCGGAAGGCGTCCAGGGCGTTCGCGGTCTCGCGGTAGACGGGGATCTGGCCGGTGTTGCGGAGCATGGTGCCGACGAATCCGGCCTTGAAGAGGCCGGCCTTGGCGAGGAAGCGGGGCACCCGGCCGGTGTTGTACTGGTAGTGCGCGTAGGAGAGCGGGTCCAGGTACGAGTTGTGGTTGACCGCGGTGATGAATCCGCCGTCGGCCGGAATGTGCTCCATGCCGCGCCAGTCCCGCTTGAACAGAACCACCAGGGGGGGTTTGGCGATGACCGCCGCGAGGCGGTACCAGAAGCCGATTCTGCGGCGGGGCACTCGGGGCACCTTTCTCCGGGTCTTGCTGGCAGGGGGTCAAGTGTCGCCCCATGCTCCTGCTCTGTCGAGGACACCGTACGCCCCGGCGCCGGGGGCGGTCCCGCCCGGGCGGGAAAGAATGGTCGGCGATGAACACGGATGCGGACGACGGCTGGTCCCTGGTCGTACCCCTCAAGCCCCTGGCCCTGGCGAAGAGCCGGCTCGCTCCCGCGGCCGGGGAGCGGCTGCGCCCCCGGCTGGCCCTGGCCTTCGCCCAGGACACGGTGGCGGCGGCGCTGGACTGCCCGGAGGTGCGGGACGTGGTGGTGGTCACGGACGATCCGGCGGCGGGCCGGGCGCTGGCCGCGCTGGGGGCGCGGATCGTGCCGGACGCCCCGGCGGCGGGGCTCAACGCGGCCCTGGCGCACGGGGCCCGGGCGGTGCGGGAGCGGCGGCCGCACGCGCGCGTGGCGGCGCTGAACGCGGACCTGCCGGCACTGCGTCCGGCGGAGCTGGCGCGGGTCCTGGCGGCGGCCCGCCAATTCCCCCGGGCATTTCTCGCGGATGCGGCCGAAATAGGTACGACATTCCTCTCGGCGGGGCCGGGGGTGGAATTGGAACCGGCTTTCGGGGGGCCGTCGCGACTTCGGCATTTGTCGTCGGGGGCGGTGGAAATCCGGATGGCCGGGGTGGATTCCGTCCGGCGGGACGTGGACACCGGCGACGACCTGGCGGCGGCGGGGGCGCTGGGGCTCGGCCCGCGGACGGCGGCCCGGCGGCCGGTGGCGGTGCCGGCGCCGCGCGGGGGCCTGGAGGCCCGGCACGGCCCGGAGGGGATGCCCTAGGCTGCGGTCCATGCAGGCGACCGCGTACACGTACGACTCCGAGACCCGCAGCGGCAGTGTGCTGCTCGACGACGGCACCCCGGTGGAGTTCGGGGCGGAGGCCTTCGACGCGGGCGGCCTGCGGCTGCTGCGTCCGGGGCAGCGGGTGCGGATCGAGGCGGAGCCCGGCACCTCGGGCGCGGGCCTGCGGATCACCCTGGTGACGCTGCAGACCTTCTGAGCGCTCCCCCGGCGGCCGTGCGGCCGCGGGAACGCGCCGCGGGCCGGGCTCCCGTGCGGGAGCCCGGCCCGGCGGACGTGCGGTGGCCGTCCTACTTCTTGGCGGCGGCCTTCTTGGCCGTGGCGGTCTTGCGCGCCGTGGTCTTCTTGGCGGGCGCCTTCTTCGCCGTGGCCTTCTTGGCCGGGGCGGTCTTCTTGGCCGTGGCCTTCTTGGCCGGGGCGGCCGGGGTGGCCTTCTTGGCGGCGGCGGTGGTCTTCTTGGCGGCCGCCGTCGTCTTCTTGGTCGCGGCGGCGGTGGTGGTCTTCTTCGCGGCCGCGGTGGTGGTCTTCTTCGCCGGGGTCGCCTTCTTCGTGGCGGCGGCGGTGGTGGTCTTCCTGGCCGGCGTGGCCTTCTTGGCGGCGGCCTTCTTGGCCGTGGTGGCCTTCTTGGCGGCGGCCTTCTTCACCGTGGCGGAGGCGCCGCCGGTGAGGCTGCCCTTGGGGGCCTTCTTGACGGAGACCTCGCCGCCCTTGGGGAGCTTCTTCGAGCCGCTGACCAGGTCCTTGAAGCCCTGGCCCGCACGGAAGCGCGGAACGGAGGTCTTCTTGACCCGGACGCGCTCGCCCGTCTGCGGGTTGCGGGCGTACCGGGCGGGGCGGTCGACCTTCTCGAACGAGCCGAAGCCGGTGACCGAGACACGGTCGCCGGCGACCACGGCGCGCACGATGGCGTCGAGCACGTGGTCGACGGCATCGGCGGCCTGCTGGCGACCGCCCATCTTGTCGGCAATCGCTTCTACGAGCTGCGCCTTGTTCACGTCTTCCCCTTCGGAGACTTTGCCGGAACGAAAGTGTTCAAGCTTTTTCGCACGTTAGGCATGTATATACCGCAAATCAAACACGAAACGGGCTAATCACCCTAGTGCCGCAACGCGGAAGTGCCGTTGCGGAGTTCCTGGTGTCAGTCGTCTTCAGGGAATCGGCCCTCGTCGAGGTCCTTCATCAACCGGTCCAGACGCGTTGCCGCGTCCGCGAGATCGTGCTTCGCCGCGGCCGTGACGACCAGCAGCTTCCGGGACAGCGCCATCCTTACGCCCTCCGGGACTTGCAGTGCGCGCACTCGGGAGTGCGCTTCTTTCAATCGGGCGGCGACTGCCTCGTAGAGCTCGAGTTGGCTGTCGCGTTCCATGCACAGATTGTGCCATCTAGGGCGAGTTGTCGCCCGACGGGGTCTCAACAAGCGACTGCGCCCCCCACCGGGAGGTGGGGGGCGCAGTCGGGGAAAAGCGCTGCTCAGGCCGTAATTGTACGGGGCTTGAAGGACGGCCGGGCCGCCTCGTAGGCCGCGATGTCGGCTTCGTTCTGAAGGGTGAGGCTGATGTCGTCGAGGCCGTTCAGGAGCCGCCAGCGGGCGTTCTCGTCGAGCTCGAAGTCGGCGTCGATCCCGGCCGCCAGGACCTTGCGGGCCTCCAGGTCGACGGTGACCTCGGCGGTGGGGTCGGCCTCGGTCAGCTCCCAGAGGGCGTCGACCGTCTCCTGGGGCAGGACGACGGTCAGCAGACCGTTCTTCAGCGAGTTGCCGCGGAAGATGTCGGCGAAGCGGGAGGAGATGACGGCCTTGAAGCCGTAGTTCTGGAGCGCCCAGACGGCGTGCTCGCGGGAGGAGCCGGTGCCGAAGTCGGGGCCGGCCACCAGGACCGTGGCGCCCTGGCGCTCGGGCAGGTTGAGGACGAAGGTCTCGTCCTTGCGCCAGGCCTCGAAGAGCCCGTCCTCGAAGCCGTCGCGGGTGACCTTCTTGAGCCAGTGCGCGGGGATGATCTGGTCGGTGTCGACGTTGCTGCGGCGCAGCGGGACGGCCCGGCCGGTGTGCGTGGTGAAAGCTTCCATGGTTCCTCAGACCCCCGCGGTGGTGACGGCGTCGGACAGGTCGGCCGGGGAGGCCAGGTGGCCCAGGACGGCGGTGGCGGCGGCGACCTGGGGGGAGACCAGGTGGGTGCGGCCGCCCTTGCCCTGCCGGCCCTCGAAGTTGCGGTTGGAGGTGGACGCGGAGCGCTCACCGGGTGCCAGTTGGTCGGGGTTCATGCCCAGGCACATGGAGCAGCCCGCGTGCCGCCATTCGGCGCCGGCCTCCTTGAAAACCTTGTCCAGGCCCTCCTCGACGGCCTGGAGGGCGACCCGGACGGAGCCGGGGACGACCAGCATGCGGACGCCGTCGGCGACCTTGCGGCCCTCCAGGAGGGAGGCGGCGTTGCGCAGGTCCTCGATGCGGCCGTTGGTGCAGGAGCCCACGAAGACGGTGTCGACCTTGATGTCGCGCAGCGGCTGCCCGGCGGTCAACCCCATGTACTCCAGGGCCTTTTCGGCGGCGAGGCGCTCCGAGGGGTCCTCGTACGAGGCCGGGTCGGGGACGTTCGCCGAAAGCGGGGCGCCCTGGCCGGGGTTGGTGCCCCAGGTGACGAACGGGGCGAGCTCGGCGGCGTCGATGACGACCTCGGCGTCGAAGACGGCGTCCTCGTCGGTCCGCAGGGTCTTCCAGTACGCGACGGCGGCGTCCCAGTCCTCGCCCACGGGGGCGTGCGGGCGGCCCTTGAGGTAGGCGAAGGTGGTCTCGTCGGGGGCGATCATGCCCGCGCGGGCGCCGGCCTCGATGGACATGTTGCAGATGGTCATGCGGCCCTCCATCGAGAGTTTCTCGATGGCGGAGCCCCGGTACTCCAGGACGTAGCCCTGGCCGCCGCCGGTGCCGATCTTCGCGATGACGGCGAGGATCAGGTCCTTGGCGGTGACGTCGGCGGGCAGCTCGCCGTTCACGGTGATGGCCATGGTCTTCGGGCGGGCCATCGGCAGCGTCTGGGTGGCGAGGACGTGCTCGACCTGGCTGGTGCCGATGCCGAAGGCCAGGCCGCCGAAGGCGCCGTGCGTGGAGGTGTGGGAGTCGCCGCAGACCACGGTCATGCCGGGCTGGGTCAGGCCCAGCTGGGGGCCCACCACGTGGACGACGCCCTGCTCGACGTCGCCGAGCGGGTGGAGCCGGACGCCGAACTCGGCGCAGTTCTTCCGCAGGGTCTCCAGCTGTGCGCGGGAGACCGGGTCGGCGATCGGCTTGTCGATGTCGAGGGTGGGGGTGTTGTGGTCCTCGGTGGCGAGGGTGAGGTCGAGGCGCCGCACCTGGCGGCCGTTCTGGCGGAGACCGTCGAAGGCCTGGGGGCTGGTCACCTCGTGCAGCAGGTGAAGATCGATGAAGAGGAGATCGGGCTCGCCCTCGGCGCGCCGGACGACGTGGTCGTCCCAGACCTTCTCCGCGAGTGTCCTACCCATCGCTTTCCCTCCGGCCGGCGGCTGCGCCGGCACCACTAGAGACCGTTTCGCGGTCCGTTGTGCGGCCGCCTCACCAGAGTGACAAGTTCCTCGGAAAATTGAACTTGCGTTTCACAGAGTGAGACGCGAATATCGTTGCATGGACAACTCTAGCGGCGTAGGCGTTCTCGACAAGGCAGCCCTTGTCCTGAGCGCCCTGGAGTCCGGTCCGGCCACCCTCGCAGGACTGGTCGCGGCGACGGGACTCGCACGGCCCACGGCCCACCGACTGGCCGTGGCACTGGAACACCACCGGATGGTGGCCCGCGACATGCAGGGTCGCTTCATTCTCGGTCCGCGCCTCGCGGAGCTCGCGGCGGCGGCGGGCGAGGACCGCCTCCTGGCGACGGCGGGGCCGGTGCTGACGCATCTGCGCGACGTCACCGGCGAGAGCGCGCAGCTCTACCGGCGCCAGGGCGACATGCGCATCTGCGTGGCGGCGGCCGAGCGCCTCTCGGGCCTGCGGGACACGGTCCCGGTGGGTTCGACGCTCACCATGAAGGCCGGCTCGTCGGCGCAGATCCTGATGGCCTGGGAGGAGCCCGAGCGGCTGCACCGGGGCCTCCAGGGCGCCCGTTTCACGGCGACGGCCCTGTCGGGCGTACGGCGCCGCGGCTGGGCCCAGTCGATCGGCGAGCGGGAGCCGGGCGTCGCGTCGGTCTCGGCGCCCGTCAGGGGCCCCTCGAACCGCGTGGTGGCCGCCGTGTCGGTCTCGGGTCCGATCGAGCGTCTGACGCGCCACCCGGGCCGCATGCACGCCCAGGCGGTCATCGACGCCGCCGCCCGGCTCAGCGAGGCCCTGCGCCGCAACGGCTGAGTCTTCTCTGTTCACCTGTACGTTCCCGGCCCACCGCTCCAACGCCGCAGCGGTGGGCCGGACTTGTGTCCGGCCGCGGGTGCCGGGAACAGCGAAGAAGCCCTCCCCCGAAGGGAAGGGCTTCTCGATCGCGTACCCCCGACCGGATTCGAACCGGCGCTACCGCCTTGAGAGGGCGGCGTGCTAGGCCGCTACACAACGGGGGCTTTGGATCGTGCGGGCGTTCAATGATCCGCCGCAGATCCGAGCTGGTCTACCAGGACTCGAACCTAGACTAACTGAACCAGAATCAGTCGTGCTGCCAATTACACCATAGACCAATACGTGGTTAGACCAGCGTCGTACCCCCGACCGGATTCGAACCGGCGCTACCGCCTTGAGAGGGCGGCGTGCTAGGCCGCTACACAACGGGGGCCCTAGCGATCCTGCATCGGGTTCACCGGGAGCTACCCAGGTGATCCCGCGGGAAGGATCTGTACCCCCGACCGGATTCGAACCGGCGCTACCGCCTTGAGAGGGCGGCGTGCTAGGCCGCTACACAACGGGGGCTCGTGGATGCCAATCCACTGGTTTGCAGATGAGCTCTGCGAGCTGGCCTACCTGGACTCGAACCAAGACTAACTGAACCAGAATCAGTCGTGCTGCCAATTACACCATAGGCCACCGGGGCAACTTCCCCGTGCTGGGGATCTTGCTCGGCTTGCGCTTTCCGGGTTCTTGCCTTTCGGCTTGCTCCCCTCGGCGCAGGAAGAACATTACCCGAAGGTGGACGGTGCTCCAAAACGGGTATCGCCGCGGAGCAGCGACGGGAGCTGGTGGAGGTCGGTGATGCGGCGCAGGCCGGGCTGCTCGCCGGTGCCGGCGCGGTCCAGCCAGATGCCGAGGAGCCCCGCCTCCTGGGCGCCGAGCGCGTCGACGTCGGGCCGGTCCCCCACGTACGCCACCTGGTGCGGGGCGAGGCCCAGGGCCGTACAGGCGGCGTGGAAGGCCTCGGCGGCCGGCTTGGCGGCGCCCAGCTCGGCGGCGCACAGGACGGCCTCGAAGCGGTCGCGGACGCCGAGGGCGCGCAGCTTGGGCTCCTGGGCGTGGATGCTGGAGTTCGACAGGACGCCCTGCCGGTAGTCGGCGGCGAGCAGGTCGAGGACGGGCAGGGCGTCGGGGAAGAGCTCCCAGGCGGCCTCGTAGTGGGCCACGTACCGGCCGAACCAGGCGTCGGCCTCGGCGTCGGTCATCCCCGGCCGCTCCAGGAAGTCGCGGACCCGTCGGCGGCGCTGGTCCTGCCAGCTCCCCGCCGGCGCCTCCTCGTAGCGCCGCCAGTGCAGCTCGGTGAGGGCCTTCCAGTGGACCAGGGCGTCCTCGACGGTGCCGTGCAGTCCGGTCAGGCCCTCGGCGGCGAGGTGGGCGCGCATGCCGGCGCGGTCGGCGCCCGCGTAGTCGAAGATCGTGTCGTCCACGTCCCACAGGACGGCGCGGATGGTCATGGCACCGACCGTACGCCGCCGGCGGCCCCCTCGGGAGGGGGCGTCGTCCGGCGTCATGGGCGTGGGCCGGCCCCGGGGGCGGGTACGACGACGGGGGCGGGGCCCGGAGGGAACTCCGGGCCCCGCCCCCGTGGGGTGGGCGTGCTTACGCGGCGAGCTTCGCCAGGGCCGCGTCGACGCGGGCCAGGGTCTTCTCCTTGCCCAGGATCTCCAGGGACTCGAAGAGGGGGAGGCCGACGGTGCGGCCGGTGACGGCGACGCGGACCGGGGCCTGGGCCTTGCCGAGCTTGAGGCCGTGGGCCTCGCCGGCGGCCAGGACGGCGTTCTTGAGCGACTCGGGGTCGGTCCAGTCGGCCGACTCCAGCTTCTCGCGGGCGGTGGTGAGCAGGGCCGCGGGCTCGCCCTTCATCGCCTTGTCCCACGAGGGCTGGTCGAAGACCGGCTCGGGCAGGAAGAGGAAGTCGACGTTGGCCGTGATCTCGGAGAGGACGGTCAGGCGGGTCTGGGCGTGCGGGGCGATCCGCTCCCAGGCCGCGCGGTCGAAGTCCTCCGGGGCCCAGGGGGCGTGCGGGGCCCGGAGCCAGGGCTCGCACGCCTCGGTGAACGCCTTCACGTCCAGCATGCGGATGTGGTCCGCGTTGATGGACTCGGCCTTCTTGAGGTCGAAGCGGGCCGGGTTGGCGTTGACGTCCGCGATGTCGAACTTCGCCACCATCTCGGGGATGGTGAAGATGTCCTGGTCGGCGGAGAAGGACCAGCCGAGGAGCGAGAGGTAGTTCAGCAGGCCCTCGGGGAGGAAGCCGCGCTCCCGGTAGAGGTTGAGGGAGGCCTGCGGGTCGCGCTTGGAGAGCTTCTTGTTGCCCTCGCCCATCACGTACGGCAGGTGGCCGAAGGCGGGGATCTCCTTGGCGACGCCAAGCTCGATCAGCGCCTTGTAGAGGGCGATCTGGCGGGGGGTGGAGGAGAGCAGGTCCTCGCCGCGCAGGACGTGGGTGATCTCCATCAGGGCGTCGTCGACCGGGTTGACCAGGGTGTAGAGCGGGGCGCCGTTGGCCCGGAGGATGCCGTAGTCCGGCACGTTCTCGGGGGTGAAGGTGAGCTCGCCGCGGACCAGGTCGGTGAAGGTGATCGGCTCGTCGGGCATCCGGAAGCGGACGATCGGCTCGCGGCCCTCGGCCTCGTAGACGGCGACCTGCTCGGCCGACAGCTCGCGGCAGTGGCCGTCGTAGCCGGAGGGCTTTCCGGCGGCGCGGGCGGCCTCGCGGCGGTCGTCGAGCTCGGTGGTGGTGCAGTAGCAGCGGTACGCGTAGCCGCCGGCGAGCAGCTTGTCGGCGACGTCCTTGTAGATGTCCATGCGCTGCGACTGGCGGTACGGGGCGTGCGGGCCGCCGGTCTCGGGGCCCTCGTCCCAGTCGAGGCCCAGCCACTTCAGCGAGTCGAGGAGCTGCTCGTACGACTCCTCGGAGTCGCGGGCCGCGTCGGTGTCCTCGATGCGGAAGACCATGGTGCCCTCGTTGTGCCGGGCGAAGGCCCAGTTGAAGAGGGCGGTGCGGACCAGGCCCACGTGGGGGTTGCCGGTCGGGGACGGACAGAAACGGACGCGGATATTCGCGTTAGCCACGCTTGATCACCCTGTTGGTGAGAGTGCCGATGCCTTCGATGGTGACGGCGACCTCGTCGCCGACGGTGAGGGGGCCGACCCCGGCGGGGGTGCCGGTGAGGATGACGTCGCCGGGGAGCAGCGTCATGGCCTCGGTGATGTGGACGACCAGGTCCTCGATGGAGCGGATCATGTCGCTCGTCCGACCGAGCTGGCGCTGTTCGCCGTTGACCGTGGCCTGGAGGGTGAGGTCGCTCGGGTCGAGGTCGGTCTCCACCCAGGGGCCCAGCGGACAGCTCGTGTCGAAGCCCTTGGCGCGGGCCCACTGGGCCTCGCGCTTCTGGACGTCGCGGGCGGTCACGTCGTTGGCGCAGGTGTAGCCGAAGATCACGTCCTTGACGCGCTCCCGGGGCACCTCGCGGCACATGCGGCCGATCACCACGGCCAGTTCGGCCTCGTGGTGCAGCTCGCTGGAGAAGGAGGGGTACTCGATGGCGTCGCCGGGGCCGATGACGGAGGTGGTCGGCTTGAAGAAGGCGACCGGGACCTCCGGGACCTCGTTGCCGAGCTCCTCGGCGTGCTCCGCGTAGTTGCGGCCGATGGCCACGATCTTGTTGGGGAGCACCGGCGGCAGGAGCCGTACCTTGCTCAGCGGGACCTTGGTGCCGCTGAGCTCGAAGTCGGTGTACGGGATGCCCTTGATGATGTCGAGGACCAGGCCGCCGGACTCGACGGTCCCCTCGACCGCGCCGAAGGCGACATTGCCGTCGATGGAGAATCTGGCGATGCGCACGAGTGCTGTCGCCCCTCACTTGGTGCTGGCTGGAGTCTGACGCTCCAGGCTAACGCGGCGCGGGGCGGCCGACCGGCGGGTGGCGCCGGTGGCGGGCGGACGGGAATCCCTGATCAGACCTCGGCGAGGTAGGCCGGCACGTGGGGCGCGGGGGCCTGCATGAGGACGGTGCGGCGCGGGTTGGCGGTGGTGCCGGGCAGCTCCGCCGCGTACTCGGGGGTGGCGCCGCGGTCGAGGGCGGCGGCGTCCGCGAGGTGGGCGAGGGTGGAGCGGCGCGGGTTGGCCGTGGTGGCGGGGGTGGGTGCAGTCATCGCGCTGGCAGACCTTGTTCCGGGACGGGCGCCCGTACGGGCGCGGGGATGATGGTGCAAAGCGTCAGGCTAAATCAAGGCGTTCCCTTCGAATGCATGGCTGAGACATCCATTTCGGTGTGAGTTTGCTCACGACTTGGCGGATATTCCGGGCATTACGGACGGGCATGTCAGGTCACGGAAAGGGACATTCCGCCATTGAACGTTCCATTCCGCTCCTGATCATCGCTACTGGGACACTCGGGGGCGCCGGAACATTGGAGGGGAAAAGTCCGAATCCTCCGTGATCATCTTCTACACGCGGTGACGTCGCGCGCACGGGTTGTCATCCCCCCTGCGGTACAGACCGCAGCCCTTGTTGGAGATCCGGCACTGTGCTGGAATTCCACGCACCGTCGCGGGTTCGAAGCCGGCACGCAGGGGGCGCAACGCAGCGCCGGCCGAGCGGCGGAGAAGGGGGATCTGCGCCGGTCACCGACGACCACCTGGGGCGCACCGACGCGTCCCATCGACGCCGACACCGTCCGCTCCGGGGCCACCCGGAAGGACGCCTGGTCCAGAGGTTGCGACGCTAGTGCAGGGACGTTTCAAGAGGGATGGCGCGGGCTCCGCCCAGGCCCGCAAGGGCCGCGCGGACGCTCCGCCGGAGCAGGAACCGCGCGCCGGGACCGATCGCGGCCCCGCTGCCCCGCACTCCGCCCAGCAGGCACCCGGCCCGGGCGGCCAGGGCAGGAACCAGGGCAAGGCCGCGCGGCCGAACGGCGAGCCCGGCGAGGGCTCCGCACGCCGTTCCGGCCCGGCCGCCGCGTCCGGCGAGTCCGGCACGACCACCGCCCCGCGCGGGGAGAAGGGCACCGCGCCCGTCACCCCCGAGAACGCGACCGGCCCCCGAATAGCCCTGCGCAACTGGCGCATCTCCACGCGCCTCGTGGCCCTGCTGACCCTCCCCGTGGTCGCGGCCACCAGCCTCGGCGGCATCCGCATCAACGAGTCGCTCCAGGACATGGAGCAGCTCGACCACATGCAGCTGCTCACCAAGCTGACCCGCGAGGCGACCGCGCTCGCCCAGGACCTCCAGGCCGAGCGCGACCTCTCCGCCGGTCCGCTCGCCAACGGCCGCCCGGTCAGCGACTACCAGGTGGCCAACCCGCGGCGCCGCACCGACCGCCAGTACAACGCCTTCCTCGCCGCCACCCGGGCCATCCCGAACGACGCGGACGACGAGGCGCTGCGCAGCATCCGCGCGAACGTCACCACGATCGCCTCGCAGATCGTCGACCTCACGAACATCCGGGGCAACGCCTACAAGGAGGGCGTCCAGCACTCGGTGACGGTCGAGGCGTACAGCCGTCTCATCCGCTCGCTGCTCAGCCTCTCCCAGGACATGGCGCAGGCGACCAGCAACCCCGAGATGATCAAGCGGACCCGCGCGCTCGCCGCGTTCTCGTCCGCCAAGGAGTACGCCTCCATCCAGCAGGCGATCATCGCGGGCGCCCTGCCGGCCAGCGACAAGACCGCCGGCCAGATCCAGCCCGGCGACCGCCTCTACGGCGAGGCCGCGCTCAGCGGCGAGACCAACGCCTTCAAGTCCTTCACGGCGGTCTACGAGGCGACCGGCGGCAACGCCACCGACCTCACCGACTCGCTCCGCTCCGGCAACCCCACGATCGTGGACGCCGAGAAGTACGCCGAGCGCGTGCTGAAGTCCGACACCGCCATGCTCAACGGCCCGAAGCGCGGTTACCTCAACTTCACCGACGAGTACGAGACCAAGATCGCGGCCATGGGCCGCATCGAGAACGAGCTCCTCGGCGACATGGAGACGATGGCCCGTGAGCTGCGGCAGGAGTCGCAGCGCGAGGCCATCATCAACGGTGCGCTGATCCTCCTCGTCCTCGGCGTCTCGCTCATCGGCGCCTTCGTCGTGGCGCGGTCCATGATCCGCTCGCTGCGCCGCCTCCAGGACACCGCGACCAAGGTCGCCCAGGAGCGCCTGCCCGAGCTCGTCAAGCAGCTCTCCGAGGCCGACCCGCAGGACGTCGACACCTCCGTCGAGTCCGTCGGCGTGCACTCCCGGGACGAGATCGGCCAGGTGGCCGCGGCCTTCGACGACGTGCACCGCGAGGCCGTCCGCCTCGCCGCCGAGCAGGCCCTCCTCCGGGGCAACGTCAACGCGATGTTCACCAACCTCTCGCGCCGTTCGCAGGGCCTCATCCAGCGCCAGCTCTCGCTCATCTCCGAGCTGGAGTCCCGCGAGGCCGACCCGGACCAGCTCTCCTCGCTCTTCAAGCTCGACCACCTCGCGACCCGCATGCGCCGGAACGGCGAGAACCTCCTCGTCCTCGCCGGCGAGGAGCCCGGCCGCCGGTGGACCCGCCCGGTCCCGCTGGTCGACGTGCTCCGCGCCGCCGCCTCCGAGGTGGAGCAGTACGAGCGCATCGAACTGGCCGCGGTCCCGGCGACCGACGTCGCCGGCCGGGTCGTCAACGACCTCGTGCACCTCCTCGCCGAGCTGCTGGAGAACGCCACCTCGTTCTCCTCCCCGCAGACCAAGGTCCGGGTCACCGGTCACGCGCTGCCCGACGGCCGCGTCCTCGTCGAGATCCACGACACCGGCATCGGCCTCTCCCCCGAGGACCTGGCGGCGATCAACGAGCGGCTCGCGTCGCCGCCCACCGTGGACGTCTCCGTCTCCCGCCGCATGGGCCTCTTCGTGGTCGGCCGCCTGTCCCTGCGGCACGGCATCCGCATCCAGCTCCGCCCGTCCGACTCCGGCGGCACCACCGCGCTCGTCATGCTCCCGGTCGACGTCGCCCAGGGCGGCCGCAAGCCGGCCCCCAAGCAGGGCCCGGGCTCCCAGGGCGCGGCCCCGCAGGGCGGCAACGCCCCCGGCGGCCGTCTGCCCGGCGGTCCCGGCGCGGCCGGCGGTCCCGGTGCCGCCCTGCGGGGGCGCGCCCGGGGGGCCCGGGCCCTGC
>NZ_JBEZUZ010000038.1:0-28199 GCF_040636735.1 Streptomyces sp. NPDC035033
GCCCCGCCGTGTCCGGGGCCGAAACCGCCGTCGGAGCCGCCCGGGGGCGGGCCGAAGCCGGGGGCGGAGCCCGCGGAGCCGTGCGCGCCGCCGTTCCGCGGGGCCTCCCAGGGGGCGGGGCCGGCGGGCTCGGGCGCGGGCAGCCTGAAGGAGCCCGTGGCGGTGGCGTCCGCACCGCCGCCGTACCCGCCGGAACCGGAACCGGGCCCCGTGCCGCCGTGCCCGCCGGAACCGGAACCGGGTCCCGTGCCGCCGTACCCGCCGGAACCGGAACCGGGTCCCGTGCCGCCGTGCCCGCCGCCGGTGGAACCCGTACCGGCACCGCGGTCGCCGGGGGCCGGTGGTTCGGTGAAGCGGACCGTCGGAGGCGCGTCCTGCGGCTCCTCGGGCTCCGGTCGTGGGCGCGCGTCGTTCGGTTCTTCCCCCGCCACGGCTTCCCCCTCGTGGTCCAGGCGCGGTGACAGCCGTCACCGCCGCTCCTTCCTCCTACCCTTCACCGGACCCGCACACGCGTCCACCGGATCGCCGGAGCGGCGTCCGAACCGTGACCCAGCCGGTCCGGCCGGTCCGTGGTTCCGGGCGCGGGAGGGCCTAGAGTCGCGGGGTGCCGTACGACCACAGGAGCCCCGTGATCCGCCCCCTGCCCGCCGCCCTCGCCGCCCTCGTCTGCGCCGCCGCCCTCGCGGGCTGCGGGACCTCCCCCGAGGCCGCGCGGGGCAGCCAGGGCCCGGCCGCGGCGGCCGCGACGACGACCGCCCCGTCCCGCACCCCCGCCGGCGCCCCGGCCTCCGCCTCCGCCGCGACCGCCGCCGCCCGCCCCCTCGCGGGGCGGACGGTCGTCGTCGACCCCGGGCACAACCCGGGGAACTTCCGGCACGTGCGGGAGATCAACCAGAAGGTCGACATCGGGACCGCCCGCAAGGAGTGCGACACCACCGGGACCTCGACGAACGCGTCCGGCGGGAAGGCCGCGTACACGGAGGCGGCCTTCACGCTCGACGTCTCGCACCGGCTGCGGGACCTGCTGGAGGCGCGGGGCGCCACCGTCGTCCTGACGCACGACGCGGACCGGCCGTACGGGCCCTGCATCGACGAGCGGGCCCGGACCGGGAACGGGGCGAAGGCCGACGCGGTCGTCTCCGTGCACGCCGACGGCTCCGCGAAGGGGCACCGGGGCTTCCACGTGATCGTGCCCGCGAAGGTGAAGGAGGGGGCGGCCGACACCGGCCCCATCGTGGCCCCTTCGCGCGCGCTCGGCGAGCGGATCGCCGCCGCCTTCCGCCGGGCGACCGGCACGGCCCCCGCCAACTACCTCGGCGGCGGCACCGGTTTGGACGTCCGTTCGGATCTCGGAGGTCTCAATCTGTCAACGGTGCCCAAGGTCTTCGTCGAATGCGGCAATATGCGTGATCCGATGGACGCCGCGCTGCTGACGTCCGGGGTGTGGCGGCAGAAGGCGGCCCAGGGCATCGCCGACGGCATCGTGACCTACCTCCAGGGGTAGAACCCGCGAGCGATAGATTCGCTCCGTACGATGGGGCCGCCCCCGTGCCAAGAACCGGCGCCTGCCCGACGCGACGACGACCCGACGAAGGACTTCTTACGTGAATATCCGCTCCCTCACCCGAGGCGATGGCGTGCTGATCGGTGCTGCGGTGGTGCTGTTCATCGCCTCGTTCCTGGACCTCAACGAAGGCTGCGACCCCACGCCCGCGTTCCCCGAGGCGTGCAAGTACTACAGCTCGACGAACGCGTGGGAGATCTCGCAGCTGGGCTGGGGAGCCTTCCTCCTCGGCATCGCCGGTGCGGCGCTCGTCGTCCTCTCCCACGGCCTGCCGCAGCCGCGCAAGGTCCTGGGCCTGGAGCTGGGCCAGGTCGGCGCCACCTTCACGATCGCCTCCGCCTGGGTCCTGCTCATGACGGTCTTCGAGTACGACAACATCGGCGCCGGCCTGATCCTCGGCCTGATCGCCGCCCTCGTCCTGGCCGCCGCCGCCCTCGCCGCCCCGATGATCCCCGCCCTGAGGGCCCCGCTCGTCGGCGCCCCGCGCCCGCAGACCCCGCAGCCGTACGGCGCGCAGCCCGGCCAGCCGGGCGTCCCCGGCGGCTACGGCTACCCGGGCGCCCAGCAGGCCCCGCAGCCCTACCCGGCCCCGCAGGACGCCTCGCAGGGCGGCCAGTCGTTCGGCGGCCAGCCGCAGCAGGCCGCGCAGCCGGAGCCGCAGGCGCAGGCCCCGTCGGACTTCACGCCGTTCTGGTTCGCCGTCCCGGTCGCCCGTCCGCTGTACGCGGAGGACGGCTCCGGCTCGCAGATCGCCGAGCTGGCCCCCGGCACCTGGTACCTGGCCGTGGAGCAGCGCGGCCAGGCGCTGATCGCGCAGACGCAGGACGGGCGCCGCGGCGTCCTCCAGGACGCCACGGGCATCCAGCGCGGCTGACCCGCCCCGCTCCGCCGCAGCGGCCCCCCGACCGGAAGGCTTCCGGTCGGGGGGCCGCTGTCGTACAGTCCCGGAACCCACCTGACGATGCGTCAGAAAGGAGTCCGGTCATGCGCCTGGGACTCGCGCTCGGCTACTGGGGCCGCGGCCCCTCCCCCGCCCACCTGGAGCTCGCGCGCGAGGCGGAGCGGCTGGGCTACGACGCGGTGTGGACGGCGGAGGCGTGGGGCTCGGACGCCTTCACCGCGCTCACCTGGATCGCCGCGCACACCAGCCGGATCGGTCTGGGCACCGCCGTGGCCCAGATGGCGGCCCGCACCCCGACGGCGACGGCGATGCACGCCCTCACCCTGGACCACCTGTCGGGCGGCCGGATGCGGCTCGGCCTGGGCCTGTCGGGCCCGCAGGTGGTGGAGGGCTGGTACGGGCGGCCGTTCCCCCGCTCCCCGCTGACCGCCACCCGCGAGTACGTGGACGTGATCCGGCAGGTGCTGCGGCGCGAGGGCCCGGTGCGGCTCGCCGGACGGCACCACTCCTTCCCGTACGCGGGCGAGGACGGCACCGGCCTCGGCAAGCCCCTCAGGCCGATCACCCACCCGCTCCGCGCCGACCTGCCGGTCCTGCTCGGCGCGGAGGGCCCGAGGAACATCGCGCAGACCCTGGAGATCGCCGACGGCTGGCTGCCGCTCTACTGGCCGCCCACCCGCTGGCGCGAGGTGTACGCCCTGCCGGAGCGGCTCCCCGACGGCTTCCGCGTCGCCCCGATGGTCCGCGCCCAGGTCTGCGACGACGTGGCGAAGGGCCTGCTGCCGGTGAAGGCGATGCTGGGCTTCTACGTCGGCGGCATGGGGCACGCGACCCGCAACTTCCACGCCGACCTCATGGCGCGCATGGGGTACGGCGCCGAGGCCCGGCGCGTCCAGGCCCTCTTCGCCGAGGGCCGCCGCGAGGAGGCCGTCCTCGCCGTCCCGGACGCCTTCGCCGACGAGATCTCCCTGGTGGGCCCGAGGGAGCGGATCGCGGAACGGCTGCGCGCCTGGCGGTCGGGGCCGGTGACGGAACTGCTGGTCACGGCCCCGGACCAGGAGACGCTGCGGACGCTGGCGGAGCTGAACGGTTAGTCGCGGGCGGCCGAGGCCGTCTCGATGACCTCGTCCAGGATGTCGCGGGAGCGGACCAGGTCGGCGATCATCGCGTCGATGCGGGTCCGCTCGGCGGTCAGTTCGCCGACCAGCCGGTCCGTGGCGATCTCGCTGGGGCCGCCGTCCGCGTCCCGCATGCAGGGCAGCAGGTGGGCGATCTTGCGGCTGTTCAGGCCCGCCGCGTACAGCGCCTGGATGCGGACGACCCGGTCGACCGCCCACGCGCCGTACCGGCGCTGGCCGCCCGGGGTGCGCTCGGAGCGCAGCAGGCCCTGGGTCTCGTAGTAGCGCAGGGAGCGCTCGCTCACGCCGCTGAGCCGGGCCAGTTCACCGATGCGCATCCGTCGTCTCGCCTCCGGGAGAAGGGACTTGAACCTGACACTGGTGTCAACTCCTACGGTACCCGCATGACGAACGCACCGGCGTCCTCCCGCCTCTTCGAGTCCACCTCCCTCGGCTCCCTCACCCTGCCCAACCGGCTGGTGATGCCGCCGCTGACCCGCAACCGGGCCGGCGCCGACGGCGTCCCCCGGCCCCTCATGGTCACCCACTACGCCCAGCGGGCCCGCGCGGGCCTGATCATCGCCGAGGGGACCACCCCGAACGCCGTCGGCCAGACGTACCCGAACATCCCGGCCCTGCACAACGACGCCCACGTGGCCGGCTGGCGCCGGGTGACCGACGCGGTGCGGGCGAACGGCGGGCGGATGTTCCTCCAGCTCCAGCACGGCGGCCGGGTCGGCCACCCCGCCACCAGCGGGCACGTGCCCGTCGCGCCCTCGCCGATCGCGCTGCCCGAGGAGATCCACGTGCCCGGCGGCCGGCGGCCGGCCGTGGTGCCCCGCGAGATGACCGCCGACGACATCCGGGAGACCGTCGCGGACTTCGCCGCCGCCGCGCGGCGGGCCGTCGACGCCGGTTTCGAGGGGGTCGAGGTGCACGCCGCCAACGGCCACCTCCTCCACCAGTTCCTGGCGAAGAACACCAACCGGCGGACCGACGCGTACGGCGGGCCGGTGGAGCACCGGATCCGGTTCGCGGTCGAGGTCGTCCGGGCCGTCGTGGACGCGATCGGCGCCGACCGGGTCGGGGTGCGCGTCTCGCCCGGGGTCACCGTCAACGGCATCGAGGAGGGGGACGCGGAGGACACCGCCGAGCTCTACGCGGCGCTCGTCCCCGCCCTGGCCGCGCTCGGCCCGGCCTACCTGCACGTGGTCTTCGCCGACCCGGAGCAGCCGCTCTTCCGGCGGATCCGGGCCGCCTGGCCGCGCACCCTGATCGCCAACCCGGCGCTCGGACACGGCGGCCCCCTCCCCGCCGACGGCGGGAAGGGGGCGGGCGAGCGGCTGCTCGACGCCGGCGCCGACCTGATCTCGCTGGGCCGCGCCTTCCTGGCCAACCCCGACCTGGTCGAGCGGCTGCGCACCGGCGCGCCGCTCAACCCGCTGCGGGACGAGAACTGGATGTACTCGGGCGACGAGAAGGGCTACAACGACTACCCGACGCTGGCCGAGGCCGCGGCCCCGGCCGCCGCGTGACCGGTCAGCCGCCGCTGAGCTGGGAGGCCGAGGGGACCTTGTCCTTGACCTCGGCCCCGGCGGACTTGCCGGCGTCCTTGATGCCGTTGATGACGCCCTCCAGGCCGCCGACGTCCGCGGCGTCGACCTCGCCCTTGCGGAGCTTCGTGCCGAGCTCCTTGAGGGAGTCGATGCCGGAGGAGAGCGGGGCCACCGCCTTGGAGAGCAGCGGGTCGCCCTTGGCGTTGTTCACCGCGGCCTTCAGCCGGTTGTAGGTGAACGCGCCCGCGAGGCCCGCCTTCACCAGGGCGACGGTGCGGCCGTCCGCGCCCTTCTTGAACTTGCCCGCCTTGTACGGCTTCACGATCCACTGGTAGGCGGCGCCTGCGGCGAGCCCGGCGTTGGCGACGAACCGGGTCTTCGCGAGCTTCTGCTTCTCGAAGGTGCTCGACGCGGACGGGGACGCGGCCGACCCCGTCGACAGACTCTGCGTGGTGTCGCTCCCGCACGCGGTGGTGAGCAGCAGCGCGCACGACAGCAGCAGCGCGGCGATGCCGCGGGACAGGCTTCTGGGCACAGCGGAACCTCCCTGGGGGACTGGTCCCGCCAGCCTCACCCGCCCCCTTCCGCGCCGCCATCCCGGGCGGCCCGTCCGGGTTGCGCCGCCGCCCGCCGCGCGGTGCGGTCAGTCCCCGCAGCAGTCCGGGTCCAGGCCCGTCGGGAGGGTCTCGCCGCCGAAGACGGCGACGGTGGCCTGTTCGCCGCCGAGGGCCGCGACCGCGAGGAGGAGGGAGCCGGCCGTCCAGGTGGTCCGCTCCTCGGGCCAGACCGCCGGTTCGCGGCCGTCCTCGCCCTCGTAGACGTACCCCGTCCAGTACAGGCCGTCGGCGGCCCGCAGGTGGCCGAGGGACTGGAGGACCGCGAGGGCCCGGTCGGACTCCCCCGCCGCCCAGAGGGCGAGGGCGAGTTCGCAGCTCTCGCCGCCGGTGACCCACGGATTGGGGACGACGCAGCGGACGCCGAGGCCGGGGACCACGAAGTCGTCCCAGCGCTCGGCGAGCCGGGCCCGCGCCTCGGCGCCGGTGACGGCGCCGCCGAGGACCGGGTAGTACCAGTCCATCGAGTAGCGGGACTTGTCGAGGAAGCGCTCGGGGTGGCGGCGGATCGCGTGGGCGAGGGCCCCGGCGGCCAGCTCCCAGTCCGGCTGCGGTTCCTCGCGGGCCTCGGCGAGCGCGAGGGCGCAGCGCAGGGCGTGGTGGATCGAGGAGGAGCCGGTGAGGAGGGCGTCGGCGACGGGGGTGCCGTCGGGCTCGCGCTTCCAGCCGATCTGGCCGCCGGGCTGCTGGAGCCCCAGGACGAACTCGACCGCCGCGTAGACGACCGGCCACATCCGGTCGAGGAAGGCGTCGTCGCCGGTCGACAGGTAGTGGTGCCAGACGCCGACGGCTATGTACGCGGTGAAGTTGGACTCCTTGCCGCGGTCGGTGACGTCCTCCGGGTCGCCGTCCTGGTAGGCCGCGTACCAGGAGCCGTCGCCGTTCTGGTGCCGGGCGAGCCAGGCGTAGGCGCGGGCGGCGGCCTCGTGCTCGCCGGCCGCGTCCAGGGCCATGGCGGCCTCGGTGTGGTCCCAGGGGTCGAGGTGGTGGCCCCGGAACCACGGGATGGCGCCGTCCTCGCGCTGGGCGGCGAGGATGCCGGCGACGGTGGCGGCGGCCTGCTCGGCGGTGAGGACCCCGGGCAGGACCAGGTGTTCCGCGATCCGCTCGGGGCTCGTCACGCCTCTGCCTTCGGGAGGTGGGGCTTGGTGGCGTAGGCGACGAAGCTCTTGCCGACGACCGGGTTGAGCAGCTGCTCGGCGACCCGGGTCAGGGCGGGCTTCTTCATGATGTCCCAGACCAGGAGCTTGTGGTACGCGCGGACGGGCAGCGCCTTGTCGTTGTCGACGCCGAAGGCGCACTTCAGCCACCAGTACGGCGCGTGCAGGGCGTGCGCGTGGTGGGTGCCGTACGGCCTGAGGCCGGCCTGGCGGATCTTGGCAAGCAGTTCATCCGCCTTGTAGATGCGGATGTGGCCGCCCTCGACCTCGTGGTACGCGTCCGAGAGCGCCCAGCAGATCTTCTCGGGGCCGTACCGGGGCACGGTGATGGCGATCCGGCCGCCGGGCTTGAGGACGCGGACCATCTCGGCGAGGACGCCCTTGTCGTCCGGGATGTGCTCCATGACCTCGGAGATGATGACGACGTCGAAGGACTCGTCGGGGAACGGCAGGTTGAGCGCGTCGCCCTCCATCGCGGTGGCGGTGGCGCCGGCCGGGGCCTCGCCGGCCTCCTTCATGGCGGCGAACCACTTGGCGACCTCGCGGATCTCCTCGCCGTTCTGGTCGAGGGCCACGACCTGGGCGCCGCGCCGGTAGCACTCGAAGGCGTGCCGGCCCGCACCGCAGCCCAGATCGAGCACGCGGTCGCCGGGGGCGAGCGGGAAGCGGGTGAAGTCGACGGTCAGCACGGGGTCTGCCCTTCCGAGTGGCGGGGGTTCGGGTGGTGCGGTGGCGGTGCGTGGGGGGCGATACGGACGGGGTGGCCGGGGTCAGCGACGGCGGGCGCCCTGGCGGTCCAGGGCCTCCCGGTACAGCTCGGCGGTGCCCTGGGCCGCGCGGGCCCAGGTGAAGCGGTCCAGGACCCGCTCGCGGCCGGCGGCGCCGAGGCGGGCCCGCAGCTCGGGGTCGCCGAGCATCCGGCCGAGCGCCGCGGCCAGCGCCCCCGCGTCACCGGTCGGCACGGCGAGGCACGTCTCCCCGTCGGGCCCGGCGACCTCCGGGATCGCCCCGCCGACCGTGGCGACCAGCGGCGTCCCGGTGGCCATCCCCTCCGCGGCGGGCAGCGAGAAGCCCTCGTACAGCGACGGCACGCAGGCCACTTCGGCGGACCGGTACAGGTCGACGAGCTCCGCGTCGCTGATGCCCTTGACGAACCGGACGGCGCCGTCGAGGCCGTACCGCTCGATGGCCCGGGCGACCGGCCCGTCCTCGGCGCGCTTGCCGACGACGACGAGGTGCGCCTCGGGCCGCTCGGTGCGGAGCTTGGCGAGCGCCTCGATCAGGAAGACCAGGCCCTTGAGGGGGACGTCGGCGCTGGAGGTGGTGACGATCCGGCCGGGGACCTCGGCGACGGAGGGGTCCGGGGACCACAGCTCGGTGTCGGCGCCGATGTGGACGACCCGGATGCGGTCCTCGCGGACGCCGAGGTGCTCGACGATCTCGTCCCGGGAGGTGCCGGAGACGGTGAGGACGGACGGCAGCCGGCGGGCGACCCGCTTCTGCATGCGGGTGAAGCCGTACCAGCGGCGGACGGAGGCGCGGCGCTTCCAGTCGGCGGCGGCGTCGAGGTCCAGCCGGCGGTCGACGGTGATGGGGTGGTGGATCGTGGTGACCAGCGGGGCGCCGATCGCGCGGGGGCCGCCGAGGAGGCCGTACCCGAGGGTCTGGTTGTCGTGGACCACGTCGAAGTCGCCGCGGCGGGCGGCGAGCGTGCGGCGGGCCCGGAGCGAGAAGGTCAGCGGCTCGGGGAAGCCGCCGGTCCACATGGTGGCGACCTCCAGGGCGTCGATCCAGTCCCGGTACTCCTCGCGCTTGGGCGTGCGGAACGGGTCGGGCTGGCGGTAGAGGTCGAGGCTGGCGATCTCGCTGAGCGTCACGCCCTCGTCGAGGGTGGGGTACGGCTGCGAGCCGAAGACCTCGACGGTGTGGCCCAGGCGGGCCAGCTCCCGGGAGAGGTGGCGGACGTAGACGCCCTGGCCCCCGCAGAAGGGGTTCCCCTTGTACGTGAGGAGAGCGATCCGCAACGGACCGTCACCGGAGCCGGTGACGCCCTGCCGGGGGCTTGCCTCTATGGCCTCAGCGGTCATGCGCGACCCCCTTCGAGCGTGCGTTTCGCGCGAGCGTAACCGCTCGCGCTAATGTAGAACAAGTTACAGACTTGATCGTTCTCGGCGTCTCCCGGCGCGTCTCTTGATCCACCGGGGGGCACCGAATCTACCGGCAGGTAGCTCCCGTGTGAGCGCCGGAACAGGTGATTCGCACCACCCGGCCGAGGAGGTTCGCGCCACGGCCGTCCTCCGCCATACTGGGGCTCCCCACCGCACGGAACGGGACCCCGATGACCGCAGAGAGCAGAGCGGACCACCGCCCCTCCGCCACCCCGCCCCTGACGGAGCGGCAGGAGGCGCGCCGCCGCCGCATCCTGGACGCCAGCGCCCGGCTCGCCGCCCGGGGCGGTTTCGACGCGGTGCAGATGCGGGAGGTGGCGGAGGCGGCCGGGGTCGCCCTCGGCACGCTCTACCGCTACTTCCCCTCCAAGATCCATCTGCTCGTGGCGACCATGCAGGACCAGCTCCAGCACATGCACACCACGCTCCGGAAGCGGCCCCCGGCGGGCGCGGCGCCGGCGGAGCGGGTCGCGGAGACCCTGATGCGGGCCTTCCGCGCGCTCCAGCGCGAGCCGCAGCTCGCCGACGCGATGGTCCGCGCCCTGACCTTCGCCGACCGCAGCGTGAGCCCCGAGGTGGACACGGTCTCGCGGCTGACGACGGCGATCATCCTGGACGCGATGGGCGCGGAGCAGCCGACGCCGGAGCAGCTGTCGGCGGTCCGGGTCATCGAGCACACCTGGCACTCCGCCCTCATCACCTGGCTCTCGGGCCGCGCCTCGATCGCCCAGGTGAAGATCGACATCGAGACGGTCTGCCGCCTGATCGACCTGACGGCCCCGGAGCGGGCGGGGCGCTGACGGGTGCGCGCGGGTCAGGCTCCCGTGCCCCGGAGCTTGTCCAAGAGGCCGGTCCTCTCCAGGCACGCGTCGTCGTAGGCCACGATGCCGAAGGTCCCCCGGCCCTCCTCGGCGCCCGGCCGGAACTCGGCCACCAGGGTCCAGCCGCGCTGCGTGAAGACCTCCTGGGCGCTGAAGACCTTCCCGTCCCGCTCCTCGTGCTGGTTCCCCTTCTTGGCGAACCGCCAGGCGCGCTCGCGCAGGGCGGCCGTCACCGCCTCGTACCGGGCGAGCTCGCCCGGGTGCTCCTCGTCGCCGAAGCCCTTGTAGTGGACCGCGCACCCTTGGAGCCGCTCCTCCATCCCTGCGGAGAACTCCCGATCGCCCGGCGGCGCCTCCGCCGCCTCCACCGCCCCGTCGACGTCCGCCCGCACCACGTCCTTCGTGAGCGGGCCCGTCCCCGCCGGGCGCGGCGGGAGCGGGGCGGCCTTCGCCGGCTCGTCCCCCGCCCCGCAGCCCGCGGCGCCGAGCGCCAGCACCACCGCCAGGGCCGCCGAAGCGGCCCGTCCCTTCCCCTGCACGTGCGTTCCCTCCCCGGGTCACGGGGCCGTTCGCCCCGTGATCAGGGGAGGAGTGTGACACGGGGCTCCGCCGGCCTAGTCCTCGGGCGGGTAGACCGGCTCGCCGCCGTCCGCCAGGGTGAGGAGGATGGCTTCCACCGGGCAGCCCTCCGCCGCCGCGAGGAGGCGTTCGCCCGCGTCGGCCTCCGGGGCCACCGGGTGGGACTGGCGGGCGGTGTCGAGGCGGAAGCCGTCGGGGGCGTGGGTGACGCACATGCCGGAGCCGATGCAGACGCCCCGGTCGACCTCCACGTGCCAGCGGTCGCCCATCAGTTGTCCCCGTATCCGGCAGGGAGGTGGATCATCTTGTGCTCCAGGTACTCGGAGAAGCCCTCGGGGCCGAACTCGCGGCCCAGGCCGGAGTTCTTGTAGCCGCCGAAGGGGCCGAGCATGTCGAGGCTGAAGGTGTTGACGTTGAAGGTGCCGGTGCGGACCCGCCGGGCGAAGTCGACGCCGTGCTCGGCGTCGCCGGTCCAGACGCTGCCGCTGAGGCCGTACTCGGAGTCGTTCGCGATCCGCAGGGCCTCGGCCTCGTCCCCGTACGGCAGGAGGCAGACGACCGGGCCGAAGATCTCCTCGCGGGCGATCCGCATGGAGTTGTCGACGTCGCCGAAGAGGGTCGGCTCGACGTACCAGCCGCGGTCGAGGCCGTCCGGGCGGCCGCCGCCGGTGAGGAGCTTGGCGCCCTCCGCCTGCCCGATGCCGATGTAGTCGAGGGAGCGCCGCTGCTGCCGGCGGGCGACGAGCGGGCCGAGCTGGGTGGCGGGGTCGAGGGGGTCGCCGACGACGAGCGCGGAGGCCGCGGCGGAGAACGCCTCGGCGTACTCCGCGTACCGGGAGCGGGGGGCGAGGATCCGGGTCTGGGCGACGCACGCCTGCCCGTTGTTCATCCAGGCGGCGGGGACGATCCCGGCGACGGCGGTGGCCACGTCCGCGTCGGGGAGGATCACCGCCGCGGACTTGCCGCCGAGTTCGAGGGTGACGCGGGTGAGGTTGCGGGAGGCGACCTCCATCACGCGCTTGCCGGCGGCGACCGAGCCGGTGAAGGAGACCTTGTCGACGCCGGGGTGCCCGACCAGGTACTCGCTGACCTCGCGGTCGGCGGGCAGGATCGACAGGACGCCCTCGGGCAGGCCCGCCTCCGCGGCGATCTCGCCGAGGAGGTACGCGTCGAGCGGCGTCTCCGGCGAGGGCTTGAGGATCGCGGTGCAGCCGGCGAGCAGCGCCGGGCCCAGCTTGGCGGCGGCGGTGAACTGCGGCACGTTCCACGGCACGACGGCGGCGACCACGCCGACCGGTTCGCGGCGCACGAGGAGCGGGCCGAGGACCCCGCCGCGCCGCTCCTCGAAGACGAAGTCGCGGGCGACGGCGATCGCCGAGTCCCACACCATCATCGCGCCGAGCGCCTGGGCGAGGACGGACCAGGAGTACGGGGAGCCGTTCTGCGCGCTGATCGAGCGGGCCAGCTCCTCGTGCCGGACGGCAAAGGCGTCCTTGATCCGGGAGACGACCTCGATCCGCTCCGCCAGGGTCGTCCGGGGCCAGGGCCCCTCGTCGAAGGCCCGCCGGGCGGCCGCGACGGCCCGGTCCACGTCGGCGCGGGAGGCGTGCGGGACGCGGCCGATGACCTCCTCGGTGTGCGGCGAGACCACCTCGATGGAGGCGTCGCCGAGCGGATCGGTCAACTCCCCGCCGATGAAAAGCTGTCCGTGTTCCACGAGCTCGCTCATGCCGGTCGCCTCCCGGGAGGATCTGACGGTGCCTCAGAACTGTCCCCGAACTGATACCAGTTCTAGTTACGCTTGGCCATACCCGTCCCCGGCCTCCCCCGGCGACGCGGGGCCCGCCGCCTCCCGCCGCCGGTCGGTCTCCTGCACCGCGAGCAGCGCGCCGTCCCGCGCCACGGCGGTCACCACGCGCTCGGCCACGACGGAGCCGTCCACGAGGTGGCGCTCCAGGAACCGGCAGACCCCGGGGGCGACACCGGCGACCTCCTCCACCCGGATCGCCAGGCCGGGCCGGCTGCCGCCCGCGCCGCGCAGGGCCTCCCCCAGCTCCTCCAGGCCGAGGACCGCGCCCTCCGCCGTCACGAGCGCGAAGGACTCGTGGTGCGCGCCCAGGAACGCGTCGAGGCTCCCGGCCTCCCCGTCCCTCAGCCATGCCGCCAGCCGGTCGTGATGCCGAACCAAGAAGTCCGCGTCCATCCCCCCACTCTCCCCCACCGCGCCGACGGACTCCCACCGCCCCTCCCCCCACGGCAGGGGAAGACGACGGGCGAACCCCGAGCCGTACAGGATCTTCTGACGATGCGTCAGCTCTCGTTATAGTGGACGGAGGCCGTACCGGAACGCGGAGACGAGGACGCCCATGACGCAGGTGACCGAGCACGGCGGTGGCGTCTGGTCGCTGCGGGTGCCCATCCCGGACAATCCGCTGGGCCACACCCTCGTCCACGTCCTCGACACCGACCGCGGCCCGGTCCTCGTCGACACCGGCTGGGACGACCCCGACTCCTGGACCGAGCTGACCGCCGGGCTCGGCGCGCTGGGCATCGGGCCGGGCGAGGTCCACGGGGTCGTCATCACCCACCACCACCCCGACCACCACGGGCTGTCCGGCCGCGTCCGGGAGGAGTCCGGGGCGTGGATCGCCATGCACGCCGCCGACGCCGCCGTCGTCCGCCGCACCCGCGCGTCCGACCCCGCCGCCTGGCTCGACTACCTCGACCGCAAGCTCGCCGCCGCCGGCGCCCCCGAGGACCACCTCGCGCCGCTGCGCGCCGCCCGCGCCGGCGGGCGGACGCGCACCCTGCCGGGCCTCGGCGCCGCCCTCCCCGACCGCGAGATCGTCCCCGGCGAGCTGCTCGACCTCGCCGGGCGCCGGCTCCGCGCCGTCTGGACCCCCGGCCACACCCCCGGCCACGTCTGCCTCCACCTGGAGGAGGAACACCCCGCCGGGCTCCCCGGCCACGGCCGGCTCTTCTCCGGCGACCACCTGCTGCCGGGGATCTCCCCGCACATCGGGCTGTACGAGGACCCCGACGAGGCGACGGTGACGGACCCCCTCGGCGACTACCTCGACTCCCTGGAGCGGATCGGCCGGCTCGGCGTCGCCGAGGTCCTCCCCGCCCACCAGCACGCCTTCCCCGACGCCGCCGGCCGGGTCCGGGAACTCCTCGACCACCACGAGGAGCGCCTCACCGGCCTCCTCGCCCTCCTCGCCACCCCGCTCACCCCGTGGCGGCTGGCCGAGCGGATGGAGTGGAACCGGCCCTGGGACCGCATCCCGTACGGCTCCCGCAACATCGCCGTCAGCGAGGCCGAGGCCCACATCCGGCGCCTGGTGAAGCTGGGCCGCGCCGAGGCCGTGGCGGGCACGGAGCCGGTGGCGTACGTGGCGGTGTGACGCGGCTCCCACCCCGGGGACCGGGCCGTACGGGCCGGTACAGTGGGCCGGTCGTCTTCATGCCCGAACGCAGGGGAAAGCCGGTGCGAACCCGGCGCTGACCCGCAACCGTGAGCCGCCTTCCGTAAAGCGGCGAGCCGGAACGCCCTGCCCCCCGGGACGTGAGCGCCGGCACCGTCGAGGAATACGGCGCCGGACGCGGGCCCCCGGGGGGCGCCGGTGTCCGGTGCCCGCACGAGAGGCAACCATGATCAGCGTCCGCCGCGCCGCCGCCGCGCTCACCGCAGCGGCAGCCGTGCTCAGCACCGCCGCGACCGGCACGGCCGCCGCCGCGCCCTCGCCGAGCGCTTCCGCCGCCGCGCTCCCGCCCGGTCTGTACGGCAAGGGCGACCCGACCTACGACGGCGTCTGGCGCCAGTCCCTCGCCTTCCTCGCCCAGCGCGCCACCGGCTACCAGCCGGCCGACCAGGCCGTGGACTGGCTGCTCGGCCAGCAGTGCGCCGACGGCTCCTTCGCCTCCTACCGCGCGGACACCGCCAAGCCCTGCGACGCCACGACGACGCGGGACTCCAACGCCACCGCCGTCGCCCTCCAGGCCCTCGGCGCGGTCCGTCGCGAGGCCGCCGACCCGACGAAGATCGACACGGCGGTGAAGTCCGGCTACGGCTGGCTGCGCGGCGTGCAGAACAAGGACGGCGGCTGGGGCTACACCCCCGGCGGCCCCAGCGACGCCAACTCCACCTCGATCGTCGTCAGCGCGCTCGCCGCCTCGGGCGTCAAGCCCGGCTCGTACACCTCGGCCCAGGGCCGCACCCCGTACGACGCGCTGCTCGCCCTCGCGCTGCCCTGCTCCGACGAGGAGGGGCCGGGCGCCTTCGCCTACCAGCCCGACAAGGCGGGCAAGCTCGCCGCCAACGCGGACGCGACGTCGGCGGCCGTCCTCGCCGGGCTCGGCAAGGGCATCACCGCCGTGAAGGCCACCCCGCCGCAGGCACCGACCTGCGTCGACCTCTCCGAGCCGACCGTCGAGCGGGCCGCCCTCAACGGCGCCTCCTACCTGGCGAAGGCGCTCGTGCAGACCGGCCACCTCACCACCCCGCCGCTGCCCGGCGCCACCGAGACCGAGCCGCAGCCGGACTTCGGCAACACCGCCGACGCCGTCGTCGCCCTCGCCGCCGCCGGCACCGCCCGGCTCGCCGAGCCCGCCCTCCAGTGGCTGGAGCAGAACGCCGCCCCGTGGGCGGCGCGGTCCGGCCCCGCCGCCTACGCGCAGCTGATCCTGGCCGCGCGCGCGATGGAGGCCGACCCCCGCGAGTTCGGCAAGGTCGACCTGGTCAAGGCGCTGAACGCGACCGGCCCCGCGCCGAAGACCCCCGACACCTCCGCCGCCTCCACGGAGGACGAGGACGAGGACTCGTTCCTCGGCTTCGACGTCTGGTGGATCATCGGCATCGGCATGGTCGTCGGCGTCGGCATCGGCTTCCTCCTGAGCGGCCGCAAGAAGTGACGCGCCGGGGCAGGGCCGCCGGGGCGCTCGCCACCGGCACGGCCGGGCTGCTGCTCGCCCTCGGCGCGGCGGCCCCCGCCCAGGCGGCGGGGTACCGGTACTGGTCGTTCTGGGAGGCCGACGCCGGGAAGTGGACCTACGCCGCCCAGGGCCCGGCGACCGCCCGGCCCGCCGACGGCGGCGCCGTCGGCTTCCGCTTCGCGCTGAGCGAGGACTCCGCCGACGCGGCGAAGCCGACCGCCGCGCCGGACTTCGACGCGGTCTGCGCGGACGTCGAGAAGGCCCCGGGCACGAAGCGGATCGCGGTCGTCGTCGACTACGGCACCCCGCGGGACGCGCCCTCCGGCGAGACCCCGCCGGAGACCTCCCCGACGACCGGCTGCGCCCGGATCGCCGACGACGGCACCGCCGCGGACGCCCTCGCCGCGGTCGCGAAGCCGCTCCGCTACGACGGCTCCGCCATGCTCTGCGGCATCGCGGGCTACCCGCGGCGCGGCTGCGGCGAGGCGGTCACCGGGGAGGCCCCCGACGCCGCGTCCACCGCCGCGGCGACGGCCCCGACGGCCGGCGGGGAGGAGTCCGGCGGCCCGTCGCTCGGCCTCCTCGTCGGCGGCGGCGCCGTCCTCGCCCTCGGCGCCGCGGCCGTCTGGAAGTCCCGCCGCCGCGCATGAGCCGGGCGAGCGAGACCCCTCCGGCCGCGCTCCCCGGCCGGGCCGGGTGGCGGGCGCGGCTCCTGGCGCCCGCGGCGGACCGGGGCAACGCGCTGCACCCGGGGGCCTGGTGGCTGTGGGCCCTCGGCCTCGCCGTCGCCGCCTCCCGGACCACGAACCCGCTGCTCCTCGGGCTGGTCGTCGGCGTCGCCGGGTACGTGGTGGCGGCCCGGCGCACCGACGCGCCCTGGGCCCGCTCGTACGGCGCCTTCGTCAAGCTCGGCCTGTTCGTCGTCGGCCTGCGGCTGGTCTTCTCGGTGGTCCTCGGCTCGCCGATCCCGGGCACGCACCAGCTGTTCGCGCTGCCCGAGCTGCCGCTGCCCGCGTGGGCGCAGGGCATCCGGATCGGCGGCCGGGTCACCGCCGAACAGCTCCTCTTCGCCCTGTACGAGGGGCTCAAGCTGGCGGCCCTGCTGATCTGCGTGGGCGCGGCGAACGCGCTCGCCAACCCCGCGCGGCTGCTGAAGTCGCTGCCCGGGGCGCTGTACGAGGCGGGGGTCGCGGTCGTCGTGGCGATGACCTTCGCGCCGAACCTGGTCGCGGACGTGGTCCGGCTCCGCACCGCCCGCCGGCTGCGCGGCCGGCCGACGGGCGGGGTCCGGGCGGTCCTCCAGATCGGGCTCCCCGTCCTGGAGGGGGCCCTGGAGCGGTCGGTGGCCGTCGCCGCCTCGATGGACGCGCGCGGGTACGGGCGCACCGCCCAGGTCCCGCCGGCCGTGCGCCGCACCACCACCGTCCTGACCCTCGGCGGCCTGCTCGGCGTCTGCGCCGGCTCGTACGGGCTGCTCGCCGCGCAGGGCGCCGGGTACGGGCTGCCGCTGCTCGCCGCCGGGCTCCTCGCGGCGGTCGCGGGGCTGCGGCTCGGCGGCCGGCGGAGCGTCCGCACCCGCTACCGCCCGGACCGCTTCGGCCCCCGCTCCTGGCTGGTCGCCGCCTCCGGCGCGGCGGTGGCCGTCCTCATGATCCTGGCCAGCGCCCACGCGCCGGACGCCCTGCACCCCGGGGTCGTCCCGCTGACCGCCCCGGAGCTGCCGCTGTGGCCGGCCCTGTCGGTCCTGCCCGGCCTGCTGCCCGCCGTCGTCGCCCCCGTCCCGCCGCCGTCGTCCGCGCCGCGGCCGTCCCCCGCCGCGCCGCCCGCCGCCGTACCGTCCGCCCGCGAGGAGTCGTCCGCGTGATCCGCTTCGAGAACGTCTCGGTGACGTACGGGGACGCCGCCGGGCCCACCCTGCGGGACGTCGACCTCACGGTCCCGGAGGGCGAGCTGGTCCTCCTCGTCGGGCCGTCGGGCGTCGGCAAGTCGACCCTGCTCGGCGCGGTCTCCGGGCTCGTCCCCCACTTCACCGGCGGCACCCTGCGCGGCCGGGTCACCGTGGACGGCCGGGACACCCGCACCCACCACCCGCGCGAGCTCGCCGACCTGGTCGGCACCGTCGGCCAGGACCCGCTCGCCCACTTCGTCACCGACACCGTGGAGGACGAGCTCGCCTACGGCATGGAGTCCCTGGGCCTCGCCCCCGCGGTGATGCGGCGGCGCGTCGAGGAGACCCTCGACCTGCTGGGCCTCGCCGAGCTGCGGGACCGCCCGATCGCCACGCTGTCGGGCGGGCAGCAGCAGCGGGTGGCGATCGGCTCCGTGCTGACCACCCACCCCAAGGTCCTCGTCCTCGACGAGCCGACCTCCGCCCTGGACCCGTCCGCGGCGGAGGACGTCCTCGCGGTCCTCCAGCGGCTCGTCCACGACCTCGGCACGACGGTCCTCCTGGCGGAGCACCGCCTGGAGCGGGTCGTGCAGTACGCCGACCGGGTGCTGCTGCTGCCGGAGGCCGTCCTCGGCACGCCCGCCGAGATGATGGCCGTGTCGCCGGTCCACCCCCCGGTGGTCGCGCTGGGCCGCGCGGCGGGCTGGGACCCCCTGCCGCTGTCGGTGCGGGACGCGCGGCGGAGGTCGGGGGAGCTGAAGGCGCGGCTGGACGAGCGGCGCCCCGCGGGGCCCCTCCCCCAGCCCTCCCCGTCCCGTACCCGGGAGCCCGGGTACGGAGCCCCTGGTCCCGGGAAGGGGAGGGGCGGCGGAAGCCCCCTCTTCCGCCGGCGCCGCGCCCGCCCGTCCGCGCCCGCCCCCGACCCCACCGCCCCCCTCGTCGCCATCGACCGCCTCGCCGTCCGCCGCGGCCGCGTCGAGGCCCTGCGGCGGGTCGACCTCCGGGTCGCCCCGGGCGAGACCGTCGCCCTCATGGGCCGCAACGGCGCCGGCAAGTCCACCCTGCTCTCCACGCTCGTCGGCACGGTCGCGCCCACCTCCGGGACCGTCCGCGTCTCGGGGCTGACCCCGCACGCCACCGACCCCCGCGAGCTGATCCGCCGGGTCGGCCTGGTGCCGCAGGAGCCGCGGGACCTGCTGTACGCGGAGACCGTCGCCGAGGAGTGCGCCGCCGCCGACGCGGACGCGGGCGCCGCGCCGGGGACCTGCCGGGCGCTGGTGGCGGAGCTCGTCCCGGGCGTGACGGACGCCACCCACCCCCGGGACCTGTCCGAGGGGCAGCGGCTGGCGCTCGCGCTCGCCGTGGTGCTGACCGCCGCGCCGCCGCTGGTCCTCCTCGACGAGCCGACCCGGGGGCTGGACTACGCGGCGAAGGCCCGGCTGGTCGTCCGGCTGCGGGCGCTCGCCGCCGCGGGGCACGCGATCGTGCTGGCCACGCACGACGTGGAGCTGGCGGCGGAGCTGGCGGACCGGGTGGTGATCGTCGCGGGCGGCGAGGTCGTCGCGGACGGCCCGACGGCCGAGGTCGTCGTCTCCTCCCCGGCCTTCGCCCCGCAGGTCGCGAAGGTCCTGGCGCCGCGCCCGTGGCTCACGGTCGAGCAGGTGGAGGAGGCGCTGCGCCCGTGAGGACCCACCCGATCCGCCTGGGCCCGCGCTCGGTCGCGGCCCTGGTGCTCGTCTCCCTGGTCGGTCTGACCGGCATCGGCTGGCCGCTCTTCGCGGACGCCGGGTCGGCCGTCACCGACCACGCCGCCGACGCGCCGTGGCTCTTCGCGCTGATCCTGCCCCTGCTCATCGCCGTCGTCGTGGCGACGATCGCGGACTGCGGGATGGACGCGAAGGCGGTGGCGATGCTGGGGGTGCTGGCCGCCGTGGGGGCGGCGCTGCGCCCGCTGGGCGCGGGCACGGCCGGCCTGGAGCCGATGTTCTTCCTGATGGTGCTGAGCGGCCGGGTCCTCGGGCCGGGCTTCGGCTTCGTCCTCGGCGCGGTGACGATGTTCGCGTCGGCGCTGCTCACCGGCGGGGTGGGGCCGTGGATGCCGACGCAGATGCTGGCGATGGGCTGGTTCTCGATGGGCGCGGGGCTGCTGCCGGCGGGGCTGCGGGGGCGGTCGGAGCGGCTGGTGCTCGCCGCGTACGGCTTCCTGGCGGCGTTCGCGTACGGCACGGTCACCAATCTGTACGGGTGGGTGACGGTCACCGGCGCCGGCGAGGGGGCCTCCTTCGCCCCGGGCGCCCCGGTCGGCGAGAACCTGGCGCGCTTCCTGGTGTACCTGCTGGCCACCTCGCTGGGCTGGGACCTCGGCCGGGCGGTGCTCACCGTCGTCCTCACCCTGACCGTCGGCGGGCCGCTGCTGCGGGCGCTGCGGAGGGCCACGCGGCGGGCGAACTTCGAGGCCCAGGTCACATTCGAGGGGCCGGAGAAGGGGTCCGCGGGTGAGGCGCCTCATAGGACCCACGTCACGTACGACCGGAAATAGTAGAACCGGACGAGTCTCACAAAACGCCCATTACCGCCCTTGAGCTGCGGAAACGCCCGGCCCCGGGAGCGGGGTCCCGGCCGCCGGAGTCCGAACCTTCCTCGTACAGGGGGGCGTTGCGCGGCCCCCCGGGGATTTGTTTCCGTAGTGGACGTCGCCAGGCGGCAGGTGCTCACCGCAGCACCGCGGCAGGCCGGTTCCCCCCAGTTCCCGGGTTCCCCGGGCCCTGGTTCCGGCATGCCGGAAACGGTCGGAAACGGCCGTGACGCCCGGCGCGACCCAGTCCCCGACGTTAGGTAGACGTTTTGTTCCGCTCGCTCATCACTCGTGCCGCCGACCGCAAGAAGACCTTCGCCGCCTCCGCAGCCGTGCTGCTCGGCGCCTCGGGCGCGGTGCTCGGCACGACGGGCACGGCCTCGGCCGCCAGCCCGCAGGAGCTCGCCCGGCAGATCGTGCCCGCCTCGCAGTACGCCTCGTTCAGCAAGATCGTCTCGCACGAGTCCGGCTGGAACTTCAAGGCCACCAACTCGTCCTCCGGCGCCTACGGCCTCGTCCAGGCCCTGCCCGCCTCGAAGATGGCCTCGGCCGGTTCCGACTGGAAGACCAACCCGGCCACCCAGATCAAGTGGGGCCTCAACTACATGAACGAGCGCTACGGCTCCCCGAACGCCGCCTGGGCGTTCTGGCAGGCCAACGGCTGGTACTAAGAGTCACCACGCCGCACCCGCGCACCCGCAAGGCCCCGCCCTCCGCTTCGGAGGGGCGGGGCCTGCGGCGTTTCCCGGGGCCTGCGGCGTTTCCGCGCCCGGGTTCAGGGCCTGGCCGTGCTCGCCGGACCGGCCCCGCCCTTCGGCGCCCCGGGGGCGTGCCCGAGCACGACGACCCAGTCCCCGTCCTCCCGGACCATCTGCACGTACGTGCTGAAGGGCCGGCCGTCCCGCGCGGTGCCGACGACCCGCGTGCTCGCCAGGTCGTCGCCGAACTCGTGCGACACCTCGACGGTCTCGACCCGCAGCCCCTTGCCGCCCTCCTCGGCGACGAGCTCCCGGGCGTCCGCCTCGACGCCCTCGTACCCGGGCGGCCCGAGCTCCGCGAGCGCGGCGGCGTCCCGGTCGTTCAGGGCCCGGACGTACGCGTCGGCGGTCTGCCGCTCCGTACGCCCCACGGCCTCGGACCCCTGCGCGCACCCCGCCGGCACGCACCCCGCCAGCAGCGCGCCCGCCGCGACGATCCCCGCCCGTACGCGTCGCCCGTCCATGCGTCCCCCTCGCGATCGGCCTCCGTACCTCCCGGGGGACGCCGGCCCCCTCCCGCCGGTTCCCGGCGCGCGGGCGCGGGGCCCCGCCTCCCGGAGGAGGACGGGACCCCGCGGTTTCCGGGCACCCCTGCCGGGTCTAGAGGCGCTGGATGATCGTGCCGGTCGCGAGCGCGCCGCCCGCGCACATCGTGACCAGCGCGAACTCCTTGTCGGTCCGCTCCAGCTCGTGCAGCGCCGTGGTGATCAGGCGGGCGCCGGTCGCGCCCACCGGGTGGCCGAGGGCGATCGCGCCGCCGTTGACGTTGACCTTCTCCAGGCCGTCGAGCTCCTTCTCGAAGACCTGCGCCCAGCTCAGCACGACCGACGCGAACGCCTCGTTGATCTCGACGAGGTCGATGTCCCGCAGCGACATGCCCGCCTTGCCGAGGACCGCGCGAGTCGCGTCGACCGGCCCGTCGAGGTGGTAGTGCGGGTCGGAGCCGACGAGCGCCTGGGCGACGATCCGGGCGCGGGGACGCAGCTTGAGGGCGCGCGCCATGCGCTTGGAGGCCCACATCACGGCGGCGGCGCCGTCGGAGATCTGGGAGGAGTTCCCGGCGGTGTGGACGGCGGTCGGCATGACCGGCTTGAGCCGGGCCAACCCCTCCATGGTGGTGTCGCGCAGCCCCTCGTCGCGGTCGACGAGCCGCCACATGCCCTGGCCCGCGTGCTGCTCCTCCTCGGTGGTCGGGACCTGGACGGCGAAGGTCTCGCGCTTGAACCGCTCCTCGGACCAGGCGACGGCGGCCCGCTCCTGGGAGAGGAGGCCGAGGGAGTCGACGCGCTCGCGGGTCAGGCCGCGGCGGCGGGCGATGCGCTCGGCGGCCTCGAACTGGTTGGGCAGGTCGACGTTCCACTCGTCGGGGAAGGGCTTGCCGGGGCCGTGCTTGGAGCCGGAGCCGAGCGGGACGCGGGACATGGCCTCGACGCCGCAGGAGATGCCGACGTCGATGACGCCGGCCGCGATCATGTTGGCGACCATGTGGCTCGCCTGCTGGGAGGAGCCGCAC
Organism: Streptomyces sp. NPDC035033; assembly: GCF_040636735.1. Lineage (NCBI taxonomy): Bacteria > Bacillati > Actinomycetota > Actinomycetes > Kitasatosporales > Streptomycetaceae > Streptomyces > Streptomyces sp. NPDC035033. The sequence continues at coordinate 22,148 of NZ_JBEZUZ010000038.1, forward strand.
TGGGCGTCGACGGTGGTGGCGGCGGTCTCGTACGGCAGGCCCATGGTGAGCCAGGCGGTGCGCGCCGGGTTCATGGACTGCTCGCCGGCGTGGGTGACCGTACCGCCGACGATCTGCTCGACGCAGTCGGCGGGGATGCCGGTGCGGCCGAGGAGTTCGCGGTAGGTCTCGCCCAGGAGGTAGGCGGGGTGGAGGTTGGCGAGCGCGCCTCCGCGCTTGCCGATGGGGGTGCGTACGGCTTCGACGATGACGGGTTCCGCGGCCATGAGCTCGTCCTCTCCTCGACCGGACGGGGTGTCCCGGCACTCCGTCCGGTCGGCGTCACGGGAGAACTAGTACGCGTTCTAGTTCTGAGGGAAGTCTGATGACTGCTACCGCCGGTACGCAAGGGTCCGGAAGGCAGGAGTTCGGCCTCGGACGCGGGCTCAGGAGGCGCACGGGGGCACATTCGGCCCGCGCCTCTTGCTACTTGTAGAACTCGTTACTAGCTTTCCCGGCAACTTCTGATGGTCCATCAGATATTGGAGCGTGTTGCCGATGACCTGCCCCCACCTCCCCGAAGGATTCGACGCCACCGACCCCGACCTGCTGAGCAGCCGCGTCCCGCTCCCCGAGTTCGCGGAGCTGCGGCGGACCGCCCCGGTCTGGTGGTGCCCCCAGCCGCGCGGCGTCACCGGTTTCGACGACGAGGGGTACTGGGCCGTCACCCGCCACGCGGACGTCAAGTACGTCTCCACCCACCCCGAGCTGTTCTCCTCGCACGAGAACACCGCCGTGATCCGCTTCAACGAGCACATCGGCCGCGAACAGATCGACGTCCAGAAGCTGATCATGCTGAACATGGACCCGCCGGAGCACACCCGGGTCCGCCAGATCGTCCAGCGCGGCTTCACCCCGCGGGCCGTCCGCAGCCTGGAGACCGCCCTGCGCACCCGCGCCCGCGCGATCGCCGAGGAGGCGCGGGCCGCCGCCGCCGAGGACCCGGACGGCTCCTTCGACTTCGTCACCCGGGTCGCCGTCGAACTCCCCCTCCAGGCCATCGCCGAACTCATCGGCGTGCCCCAGGAGGACCGCTCCCGGATCTTCGTCTGGTCCAACAAGATGGTGGCGTACGACGACCCCGAGTACGCCATCACCGAGGAGGTCGGCGTCGAGGCCGCCATGGAACTCATCGGCTACGCGATGAACATGGCCGCCGCGCGCAAGGAGTGCCCCGCCCAGGACATCGTGACGCAGCTCGTCGCCGCCGAGGGCCAAGGGAACCTCTCCTCCGACGAGTTCGGCTTCTTCGTCCTCCTGCTCGCCGTCGCCGGCAACGAAACCACCCGCAACGCGATCAGCCACGGCATGCACGCCTTCCTCACCCACCCCGACCAGTGGGAGCTGTACAAGCGCGAGCGCCCCGCGACCACCGCCGAGGAGATCGTCCGCTGGGCCACCCCGGTCGTCTCCTTCCAGCGCACCGCCACCCAGGACACCGAACTCGGCGGCCGGAAGATCAGGAAGGGCGACCGGGTCGGCCTCTTCTACTCCTCCGCCAACCACGACCCCGAGGTCTTCGACCGCCCGGAGACCTTCGACATCACCCGCGACCCCAATCCGCACCTGGGCTTCGGCGGCGGCGGACCCCACTTCTGCCTCGGCAAGTCCCTCGCCGTCAAGGAGATCGAGCTGATCTTCGACGCCCTCGCCGACACCCTGCCGGACCTCTCCCTCGCCGGCGAACCGCGCCGCCTGCGGGCCGCCTGGCTCAACGGCGTGAAGGAACTCAGGGTCCGCACGACGACCACCGGCTGAACACCGGCCCGGGACGGGATCGAGGCCCTGGACCGGGCCCCGGCGGCGGGGCCGGAACCGGAACCGGCCCTCGCACGTCCGATCGGGCATGCGGGGGACACACACCATCCGGGCCAGAATCCTGACCACGCTCGCCGCGCTGTTCGCGCTCCAGCTCGGCTCGCTCGTCGCACCGGCCTGGGCCTGCGGCTGCGGCGCCATGATCCCGGACGAGGACCGGCGCATCGGCGTCGACCGGGAGGAGTCCGCCGTCCGCTGGGACGGCCGGACCGAGACCGTCGTCATGCGCTTCCGCGTGCACGGCGACGCCCGGCGGGCCGCCTGGATCATGCCCGTGCCGCGCCGGGCCGACGTCACCCTCGGCGACCCGGCGCTCTTCGACGAGATCGAGGAGCTCGCCGCCCCCGAGCGGCGCGACCGCACGTACTTCTGGCCCCGCGAGGACGACTGGCCCTTCTCCGCCGGACGCGGCGACGGCGCCCCGGCCGGCGCCCTCCCCGGCGGCGCCGTCGGCGTCGTCGGCCGGGAACGGCTCGGCCCCTTCGACGTGGCCCGCCTCACCGCCACCGACCCGGACGCCCTCGGCGACTGGCTGCACGCCCACGGCTTCGAGCTGCCCGACCGGCTCACCCCCGCACTGCGGCCCTACGTCGACCGGAAGTGGGAGTACGTCGCCGTCCGCCTCGCGCCGGAGGAGGAGGGCGCGCCGCTGCGCGGCGAACTGACCCCGCTCCGGATCACCTTCGCCTCGTCCGAACTCGTCTACCCCATGCGCCTCTCCCGGCTCGCCGACCGGCGCCAGACCCTCGGCCTGTCGATCCTCGCCGCCCACCGCATGGAGCCCCGCTCGTCCATCGGCGGCGAGGCCCCCGAGGTCACCTTCTCCGGCCGCGTCGACCGCCCGGCCGGCGCCGTGGCCGCCCTCACCGGCGGCGCTCCGGCCCATCTCACCGTCCTGGAGCAGGAGTTCCCCGAGCCGTCCCGCATCGACGACGACCACGTCCTGCGCACGGTCGCCGACACCCCCTACCGCCGGGTCCTCTACACCGACCGCCTGTCGACCGTCGCCGGCGTGCCGAGCTGGCTCCTCCTGACGGGCGGCGCCGCCACCGCGACCGTCCTGGCCATCACGCTCCTGACCGTACGGGCGAGCCGCCGCCGGGCACCGTCGCCCGCGTGACCGGCCGCCGCCGCCCGGCCGGCGGTCCCGGCCCGCCAGCCGGTGAAGAGCGGGAGCTCCCCCTCCGCGTCGAGGACGACGACGCCGAAGGGGCGGTCGAAGGCGATCCGCTCGGCGGGCCGCGGCCGGGCGGCGCTCCTGGTCATCTCCACCTGGGTGACGGCCGCCGCCTCCACCCCCGCCTCGGCGACCTCCACCACCGCCTCCTGGAGCGCCTTGGTCACGTGCAGCGGCTCGGGCGAGAGGCCGGAGAAGTCGGCGCCCGGCCGGAGCGGGGCCGTCACCCCGAGGGACGCCAGCAGGGGCAGGGCGTCGGTCCGGCCCCGCAGCGTGAACCGGGGCAGCGCCAGCTCGACGCCCCCCGCCCGTACCGGCTTCCGCCCGCCGTCCGCCCAGGCGAGCGGCACCACCGCGGCCGGCCCGGCGCCCTCGGGTCCGAGCACGAACCGCACCCGTGGCGCCCGCTCCCCCGCGCAGGGCAGCTCCACCACGGTCCCGCCGCCGACCCGCCACGCCCACCCGGCGGGCACCCGGCGGTGCATGGTGGGCACGTCCGCGGTGACCCCGTCCGCGCCGGTGAAGGGCGCGGGCCGGGTCGCGGCCGCCGCGAACGCCTCCCGCCAGACCGCGCCCAGCGCCACCACGCCGACCAGCACCAGGTCCGCGCCCCCGCCGAGGGCGTCGGGCAGCCCGCCGATCCGCCCGCCGGTGACCCCGGCGACCCACGCGTCCAGCTCCGCCTGCGCGCCCTCGCCGAGCCCGCCGAACCCGACGCCCGGCAGCCCGTCCCGGTACGCCGCGCGCACCGGCACCCGGCTGCGGACCGCGGCGCCCGCCGCGACCCCGTCGGTCGCCGCGAGCACCGCGCCGACCTCGCCGACGGCCGCCCCGGCCGCCTCTCCCGCCACCCCGAGCAGCTCCCGCAGCTCCTCGGCGGTCCGCCCCCGCGCTCCCGCCGCCACGGCCGCGAGCGCCGTCCACCACCCGGCCGGCGACTCCGCGAAGTCCCGGCCCGCGTCCCGCGGCAGCCCCCACTCGGCCAGCTCCCGCACCGCCCCCGCCCAGGCGGTCCCGCCGTTCCCGGTCATATCCTGCCCCTCATGAGCATCGTGAAGATCAACGTCCTGACCGTGCCCGCCGAGCAGCGGGAGGTGCTGGAGCAGCGGTTCGCCTCGCGGGCCGGGGCCGTGGAGGGCTCCGACGGCTTCGAGTGGTTCGAGCTGCTGCGCCCGCTGGAGGGTACCGACCAGTACCTGGTGTACACCCGCTGGCGCAGCGAGGAGGACTTCCAGAACTGGATGAACGGTTCCATGAAGGCGGCCCACCAGGGCACCGCCGGCGGTGAGGGCGGCGGCGAGCGGCCGAAGCCGGCGGCCACCGGCTCGACCCTGTGGTCCTTCGAGGTCGTGCAGCAGGCGTCCCCGAAGTAGGCCCCGGGGCCGGGGCCCGAACCGACCCGACCCGGCTCGGCCCGAACCGACCCGGCCCGAACCGGCCCGGTGCCGGTGGCGGTGGCGGTGCCGGTGCCGGAACAATTCGGCGGCGGCCGTGGTCCCGCGGGTCGCACAATGGCCCGCATGACCTGGATCTTCTCCCCCGAGCGCGTCGACACCCCGGACGCCACCGCCCTGCGCCGCGACTACTTCGGCGATGTCGCCGGACGCTACTACGGACGGGTGCTGGTCGAGGACGAGTACGACGAGGAGATGATCGACGAGGGGCTCGGCCTGCTCGCGCCGCCCGCCGGGGAGTTCCTGGTCGGGCGGTACGCGGGCGAGGCCGCCGCCTGCGGCGGGATCGTCCTCCTCGACGGCGGCCGGGCCGAGCTGACCCGCGTCTTCGTCCGCCCCGCGTACCGCGGCAAGGGCGGCGCCGACCTCCTCCTGAGCGGCCTGGAGGAGGCCGCCCGCGCGCTCGGCGCCCGCCGGACCGTGCTCAACACCCGGCTCGACCTGGTCGAGGCGCGGGCGCTGTACGCGCGGCACGGGTACGAGGAGATCCCGGCGTACTGCACGGGGCCGTACATGGAGGTCTGGTACGGCAAGGAGCTCTGAGGCCCCGGCCCGTCCCCGTCAGCCGTTCCAGACGACGACGTCGAAGGTGGCGGTCGTGTCGTTGGCCAGGCCGGCCAGTTCCTTGACGGTCAGCCGGACGATCCGGCCCTCGCCGGTCACGCCGCAGATGGTCAGGCCGGTCTTCAGCCTGATGTCCACGCCCGTGGCCTGGGTGCCGATGACGCCCGCGCAGTCCTCGTACGAGGGGAGCTTCGCCGTGTCCTTCCACACCAGGCTCTTGGCGCCGTTGTCCGGCTGCAGCATGTGGTCGCCGAACGGGTAGACGTTGAAGTCGCTGTCGCCGCTGTTCTCGGCGTCGGCGGGGGGCGCGGCGTCGAGGTCCTTGTCCCCGATGTAGGGGATGACCAGGACGCCCTGCCACTGGACCGTCCCGGGCGCCGGCCCGGACGGGGTCGCGGACGCCAGCGCCTCCTGGGACGGGGTGCCGGAGGGGGCCGAGGCGGAGTCGGTGGGCGTCGGCGTCGGCGTCCCGTCCGCCGTCGGCTTGTCGTCCGCCGGCGTCGCCGAGGAGGCGGACGGGGCGGTCGCGGCCGTGGGCTCCTTGTCCCGGTTGTTCACCAGGTACGTGCCGGCGACGCCGATCACGGCGGCCACCAGGGTGGCCGCGGCGCCGATCCAGGCGCCCCGGTGCGAGGACGTCCGCCGCGGCGGGGTGCTCGGCGGCGGCGGGGTGCCGTAGCCGCCGTACGCCGGCCCGGCCGGCGGGGTGCCGTAACCGCCGTGCGGTGACCCGGCCGGCGGGGTGGCGGGACCGTTGTACGGCGATCCGGCCGGCGGGGTGGCGGGACCGTTGTACGGCGATCCGGCCGGCGGTCGCCCCGGAGGCGTCGGCCAGCCCTGGCCCGGCTCGTTGCTGCTCATCCTGCCCGTCCCCCTGTGCGTCGATCTTCGGCAGGACAGGGTACCGGCCGCCCCTGACTCCGCGTCACCCCGGTTTCGGGTGGGCGGCGTTCACGGCTCGGAGGCGGTGGACGGACCGGTGGTCGGACCGGCGACCGGA
>NZ_JBEZUZ010000038.1:28298-62927 GCF_040636735.1 Streptomyces sp. NPDC035033
GGCGGTGGTCAGGCCCGGTGGCCGGAGCGGTGGTCAGGCCCGGTGGCCGGAGCGGTGGTCAGGCCCGGTGGCCGGAGCGGTGGTCAGGCCCGGTGGCCGGAGCGGTGGTCAGGCCCGGTGGTCGCGGGGCGGTTCCGGCGCGCGGGGGTGTTCCGCGTCGGAGCCGCACAGCTCGGCGTTGAGCTCCTCGACAAGCTTCACCAGGTCGGTGGGGCGGTCGGGCCCCCACCAGTCGCCGAGCAGTTCGGCGAGGGACTCCTCGCGGGCCCGGGCGAGGAGCACGGCCGCCTCGGCGCCGGACTCGGTGAGGACCAGCTGGAGCCCCTCGCGCCGGGCGAGCCGCCGCGCCTCGAGCTCCCGGGCGGCCTCGGTGACGGCGCGGAGCGGCACGGGGACGGTCTCGGCGAGCCGGGCGGGCTCGACGGTCCCGTGACGGCGGATGCGCAGCAGCAGCCAGCTGGAGGCGGGCAGCAGGTCGAGCCCGGCGCGGGCGGTGATCTTCTCGTAGATCTTCTTGCGGCCCTCGCGGGAACCGAGCACCGACAGGGCGCGGGCGGCCTCCTCGTACGAGGAGCGCTCGACCGGGTTGGAGGCGAGGGTCTGGCTGGTGTCGGGCGCGGTGACCGAGGCGCGGAGCCGGTCCTCCTTGAGGAACCAGGCGACGGCGAAGGCGACGAGGACGACCGGCGCGGCGTACAGGAAGACGTCGGTGATGGAGGTGGCGTACGCGTGGAGGACCTCCGGCCGCAGGTCGGGCGGGAGCTGCGCGATGGCGCGCGGGTCGGCGGCGACCTCGCCGGGTCCCGTGCCGGGTGGCGGCGGCGTGCCCTCCCGGGCGGCCCGGGCGAAGACGTCCTCCAGCTTGTGGGTGAGGCGGTTGGTGAAGACGGTGCCGAAGACGGCGACGCCGAAGGAGGCGCCGATCGAGCGGAAGAAGGTCGCCCCCGAGGTGGCGACGCCCAGGTCCTCGTACCCGACGGCGTTCTGCACGACGAGGACGAGGACCTGCATGACGAGGCCGAGTCCCGCGCCGAAGACGAAGAAGTAGGCGCTCATCTCCCAGGTGGAGCTGGTCTCGGTCAGTTCGTTGAGGAGCAGCAGGCCCAGCGCGGTGAGGGCGGTGCCGGCGATCGGGAACACCTTCCAGCGGCCGGTCCTCGACACGATCTGGCCAGAGGCGGTGGAGGTCAGCAGCATGCCGACGACCATGGGCAGCATGTGGACGCCGGACATGGTGGGGCTGACGCCCTGGACGACCTGGAGGAAGGTCGGCAGGTAGGTCATCGCGCCGAACATGGCGAAGCCGACGATGAAGCTGATGACCGAGACCAGGGTGAAGGTCCGGATCCGGAAGAGCTTGAGCGGCAGGACGGGTTCGGCGGCCCGCCGCTCGACGCGGACGAACCAGACGAGGAGGACGGCGCCGAGCACCGCGAGCCCGATGATCTGCGGCGATCCCCACTCCCAGGTGGTGCCGCCGAGGGAGGCGACCAGGACCAGGCAGGTGGCGACCGAGGCGATGAGGAAGGTGCCGAGGTAGTCGATGGTGTGCCGGGTGGAGCGGACCGGGATGTGCAGCACGGCGGCGATGACGAAGAGGGCGACGACGCCGACGGGAAGGTTGATGTAGAAGACCCAGCGCCAGGAGAGGTGCTCGGTGAAGAAGCCGCCGAGCAGCGGGCCGAGGACGCTGGTGGCGCCGAAGACGGCGCCGAAGAGCCCCTGGTACCTGCCCCGCTCCCGGGGCGAGACGAGGTCGCCGACGATCGCCATCGACAGCACCATGAGCCCGCCGCCGCCGAGGCCCTGGACCGCGCGGAAGGCGATGAGCTGCGGCATGTTCTGGGCGATGCCGCAGAGGGCGGAACCGATGAGGAAGAGGACGATCGCCGCCTGGAAGAGCTTCTTCCGCCCGTACTGGTCGCCGAGCTTCCCCCAGAGGGGTGTCGCGGCCGTGGAGGCCAGCATGTAGGCGGTGACCACCCAGGACAGGTGCTCCATGCCGCCGAGCTCGCTGACGATCGTCGGCAGGGCGGTGGAGACGATCGTCTGGTCGAGCGCGGCGAGCAGCATGCCGAGCAGCAGCGCGCCGATCGCGACGAGGACGGTGCGGTGGCTCTGTCCCTCGCCGGGCACGGGCGCGGGGCCCCCGCCGAGCTGCGACGGGCTGGTCTCCTGGGCCATGGGCGTCTCTCCCTGGGGTCCCCTGGCGATCTCCGGTCGATCTCCGGGCGTCCTCTCCATCCTCAGGCGAATGGTCGGATATGGCCTGCGGAGGGGCCCGCGCGTTCACCCATGGGCAGGGAGCGACCTGCATAATCACTGCCAGTTGCATCGGGGAGGGGAAAGATCATGAACGGACACGCATGTCCTGAATGCGGTGGCCAGAGACCTGGCTGCGCCTGCGCCCGCGCGGCGGAGCGGGCGGCGGAGACGGCGGCGGCCGAGGACTTCGACCCGCTCCGGATCAGGCCGTACGTGACGCTGGACGCGCAGGACGACGGGGGGCCCGGGGCCGGCGCGGGGGACGCCGGCGACCCGCCGACGGCCCAGCTGACGGCGATACGGCCGGGAGTGGTACCGGAGGCCGGCGCGGGCGCGTACGAGGCGCGGACGCAGGTGATCCCCGCGTACGGGGCCGGACCGCAGGGGTACGACTCCGCCGCGCACGATCCCGCCCCGTACGGCTCCGCTCCGTACGGCTCCCCTTCTCATGACGCCGCTCCGTACGGCTCCGCCCCCCACGACCCCGCTCGCTCCGCTCCCGACGGCTCCGCTCCGTACGGCTCCGCTCCGTACGGCTCCGGGGACGGGGTCCACGAGACCATGCCGTTGCTGCTGGGCGGGGTCGGCGGCGCGGGCGGCGACGGGGCCGGGCCGCGGCGGGGGGAGCGGCCGAGCAAGCGGCGGGGCGCGCTGGTCGCGTGCGTCGCGGCGGCGGCCGTGGTCGGCACGGCCGCGCTGGCCGCGGCGGTGCTCGGCGGCGAGGAGACCGACGACCGGGCGACCGTCCCCGAGGTGACCACCAGCGCGTCCCTGAACATCGCCGTCTCGGAGTCGCCCTCCCCCACCTCTTCCGCCTCCGCCGCCCCGACGCCGACCCGCACCCCGTCCCGGACGCCGTCCTCGCCCCCGCCCTCCCCGACCGCGACGCCCTCGACGGCCTCCCCGTCGGCGTCGGCGGAGCCGACGGCACGGCCGGCGGCCACCGGGTCCCCGTCCGCGTCCGGCGGCGCGGCCCCGTCGGCGAGCCCGTCCGCGCCTCCGGCGGTCTCCGCGTCCCCGACCACGGCCTCCCCCGCCCCCACGAGGACGTCGGAGGGGGTGGTCCTGACCCTGGGCGACACGGGGGCCGAGGTGCGGGAGCTCCAGCTGCGGCTGACGGCCATCTACGTCTACCGGGGCGACATCGACGGGGTGTACAGCGAGGAGGTGCGGGACGCGGTGGCCTCGTACCAGGGCTGGCTGTGGCCCCGGAAGGACCCGGAGGGCGTCTACGGCGCGTACACGCGGCGCAACCTGGAGCGACTGACCGCCGACATCACGGGCTGACCCCGGGGGCCGGGTGGCCAAGACCGCTCCCGGTTTTGTATCGTGAAAAAACAAAGTGGCCCCGCCCGCACTCCCTGACCGGCGGGCGGGACCGCTTCGTTCTCCGCACCACCCCTGGAGCCCTCATGGCCGCCACCCCGGCACCGCTCACCGCCCGCGCCCTTCTGCTCGACATGGACGGCACCCTGGTCAACTCGGACGCCGTCGTGGAGCGCTGCTGGCGCCGCTGGGCGGACCGGCAGGGGCTGGACGCCGACGAGGTGCTGAAGGTCGTGCACGGCCGCCAGGGCTACGCCACGATGGCGCTCCTCCTCCCCGACCGCCCCATGGCCGAGAACCACGCCGACAACGCGGTGATGCTGGCCGAGGAGACCGCCGACGTCGACGGCGTCGTGCCGGTGCCCGGCGCCCCCGCCTTCATGGACGCGATCGCCGGCCTGCCGCACGCCCTGGTGACCTCCGCCGACGAGCCCCTCGCCCGGGCCCGGATGGGCGCGGCGGGCCTGCGGATGCCGGAGACCCGGGTGACCGCCGAGCGGGTCGGCGCGAGCAAGCCGGACCCGGAAGGCTTCCTCAAGGGCGCGGCCGAGCTCGGCGTGGACCCGGCGGACTGCGTGGCCTTCGAGGACTCCGAGGCCGGCATCCGGGCGGCGCGGGCCGCCGGGATGCGCGTCGTCGGCGTGGGCCCGCGCGCGGCGGCCCTCGCCCCGGACGTCCACGTGCCGGACCTGACCGCCCTGCGCGTCACGGCCGCCCCCGACGGCACGATCACCCTCGGCGCCACCCGGGCCTGACCGAAACCGCCCCCTCCGCACGGCCCCGCCCAGGGGACGGCCGCACCCGAGGCCGCCCGCGCCCGCCTCCCCTCGACGGGCGCCCGCCCTCGGAGCCGTACCTCTTCACTGCACGACGTACGGCTCCGATCCGCGTCGCGCGGCCCCGGCCCGGCCCGTACGGCTCCGGCCCGCGTCGCGCGGTCCTGATCCGCACCGTACGGCTCCGGCCCGCGCCGCACAGTCCCGGCCCGCACCGTAGGGCTCCGATCGGCACCGCGCGGCGCAGGCCGACCGCGCCCCGCACTCCCTTCCCCCGCCCCCACCCTCCCCATAACGCCGCACCATGACCAGCGCGCGGCCGGACGCCCGGCCGCGCGCCGGCGCGTTCTCGTACGCCCCGCGCCCCACGCCCCCGCGAACTCCACCCCACCCCGCGAACTCCACCCCGCCCAGCGAACTCCTCGCCACCCGGCGAACTCCTCCCCGCCCGGCGGAATCCTCGCCACCCGGCGAACTCCTCCCCGCCCGGCGGAATCCGACGCTCCGTCAGGCCGAGACGCACCCCTTGATGTGACGTGTGCATGTCGCCACTCTGTTACCTGGCGCACCCCCCGGCGAAACCCGGGGTCGCCAGGATGACCGGGCGCCGCCCGGTACCGCACGGGACCGGCGACCCGCCAAGGTCCCCACGAGTCAAGGGAGTCACCATGCCCGTCGGCAAGGTCTACGCGCGTCGAGCCGCCGTACTCGCCTCCACCGCCGCCCTCACCCTGACCGGCCTCGTCACCTCCGCGCCCACCGCGCAGGCCGCGATGCCGACCCCGGTGAGCGCCACCACGGCCCGCACCTACCTCGCCTCCCTCACGGTCAAGGCGGAAGGTTCCCTCACCGGATACAGCCGCGACCTCTTCCCGCACTGGATCACCCAGTCCGGCACCTGCAACACCCGCGAGACGGTCCTGAAGCGGGACGGGTCGAACGTCGTCACGGACTCCAACTGCGCCTCGGTCAGCGGGAGCTGGTACTCGCAGTACGACGGCGCCACCTGGACGGTCGCCTCGGACCTCGACATCGACCACGTCGTCGCGCTCGCCGAGGCCTGGCGCTCGGGGGCCTCCTCCTGGACCACCGCACAGCGCCAGGCCTTCGCCAACGACCTGACCCGGCCGCAGCTCATAGCCGTCACCGACAACGTCAACCAGTCCAAGGGCGACCAGGACCCGGCCGAGTGGATGCCCCCGCGCGCCGCGTACCACTGCACCTTCGCCCGTGCCTGGGTCCACGTGAAGTACCACTACAACCTCAGCGTCGACTCGGCGGAGAAGAGCGCCCTGCAGTCGGTCCTCAACGGCTGCTGACCGCACGCCTCCTGACGCCGCGCGAGTACGGCATGAGCACGACATGAGAACGGCGTGAAATCGGCGCGCCTGTGGTCCAGACCTGAGCGACCCTTACCGCAGGCGCGCCTCGTCGGCATACATGCTTGAACTTGCAAGTACTACTGAGGGATGCCTAACCTGGCGGCCGTTCGGTACCCGTCCCCCCACGTCCGCCCCCGGCGGCAGGCCGAAGGAGCTCCCCCATGACCACCCTGTCCACCCGTCTCGACCGGGCGCAGCCGTACGCGCTCGGCCTGTTCCGGATCGTCGTCGGCCTGTTCTTCACCTGCCGCGGCGCCGCCTCGCTCTTCGGCGTCCTCGGCGGCGCGATGGGCGGCGGCGGCACCGTCCCGGCGGGCACCTGGCCCGGCTGGTACGCGGCGCTGATCCAGCTCGTCTGCGGCGGCCTCGTCCTCGTCGGCCTCGGGACGCGCGGGGCCGCCTTCCTCGCCTCGGGCTCCATGGCGTACGCGTACTTCTGGGTCCACCAGCCGGAGGCCCTCTTCCCGCTCCAGAACCAGGGCGAGCTCTCCGCCCTCTTCTGCTGGTCCTTCGCCCTGCTGGTGTTCACGGGTCCGGGCGCCCTGGCCCTCGACGCCCTCTTCGGCCCGAAGGGCACGAAGGACGGCCGGGAGACGCGGGGCACCGGCACCGGCACGGAGAAGCAGGACGCGCCGGTCACCGCCTGACGCGCCCCGCCCCTCCCCCCCTCGGGGCCCCGACCCCCTCCACCAGCCCTCAAGCCCCCGCCGGCACCCGCCCGGCGGGGGCGCCGGTGTCGGCGCGTAGGCTCTGGCCCTGTGAATCTGCTCGACAGCATGGGCTCGCTGAGGTCGCTGACCGCGGGCCCGTGGATCTATCCGGTGGTGGCGACGTCGATCCTGCTCGACGTCTTTCTGCCCGTGCTGCCGAGCGGCTTCCTCGTGATCTCCGCCGCGACGGCCGCCTCCGCCTCCCTCGGCGCGGTCGCCGCGCCCCCGGGCACCCCCGCCCTGCTCCCCCTCCTCCTCACCGCGGCGGCGGCCTCGGCGCTCGGCGACTTCCTCGCGTACCGGCTCGCGCTGCGCGGCGGCCGGCGCCTGGACCGGGCGATATCCCGCTCGCGCCGCCTCACGGTGGCGAGGGAACGTCTCGGCACCGCCCTGGCCCGGGGCGGCGGCCTGATCGTGGTGCTGGCGCGGTTCGCCCCGGCGGGCCGCTCCGTGGTGTCGCTGGGCGCGGGCGCGGCACGGCGGCGCCCCGAGGAGTTCTTGCCCTGGTCCGCCCTGGCGGCGGTGGTCTGGGCCTCGTACAGCGTGGGGCTGGGCTGGCTGGGCGGCCAGTGGCTGGGCGCGACCTGGTTCAGCGCGGCCGTGTCGACCCTGGCGCTGCTGCTGGCGGGCGGCCTGGCCGGCTACCTCATACGCCGTCCGGGCGCGGCTCCGGCTCCGGCGTCCTGACGGGGTGCGCTCCTCTCACCTCCAGGGTGGCGAGGAGCCGGGCGGTGGCGTCGGCGATCTCGTCGACGGCCCGGTCGAAGACCTCGCGGTTGTGCGCGGCGGGGGCGCGGAAGCCGGAGATCTTGCGGACGTACTGGAGCGCGGCGGCGCGGATGTCGTCCGGGGTCGCCTCATGGGGCAGGACGGGCGGGCGGAGCGTCTTGATGCTGCGGCACATGCCCCCAGTGTGACCCGCCCCACCGACAACGCCGGGGCACGGCCCCGGACACCGGTTTGGACGCGGAAAGGGCCGGGAGGAGACCCGAGGCGCGGGAGGGGTCGGGGCGCGGGAGAAAGGGACTCAGTTCAAGCCACGCCGACTGCGCGCGTTGATCTCGGCGGCCCGGGCCCGGAGCTCGCGCAGGGGCGTGGCGAGCTGGACGTCGCCGGGCTCGGCCTCCCACTCGGCCCCGCCGTGGACGGCACGGATCAGAAAGCGTCCGGAGGCGCTCCGCACGAAGAAGCCGACCCGCCCCGTGGCGGTGTCGCGGACGAGGTCGCCGACCTCGGGCACAGGCTGCACGCAACCCCTCCGTCCCGTCCCGAATGCTGCGTGGATGCTGCGTGGGGACACCCAGGGAAACGCGGAGACCCCGCCCTGTCAACGTATCTCTAGAGATGTCCCCCGATGGATGGATCACGAGGGCAGGACGGCGCACACGTGTGCACCCTTGCCGAGAAGTGCCCCTTAGGGTGTCCCGCAGACGAAGGGAGTGGTCCGGCCGTGACTGATCAGGACGGCGTCCGTCGCCCCAAGTACCAGCGGATCGCAGATGAGTTGAGAACCGCGATCCAGTCCGGCGACTTCGCGCCGGGCGACCGGCTCCCCGGCGAGAACGACCTCATGTCCACCTACGACGTGGCCCGGATGACCGCCCGCCAGGCCCTCGCGGTCCTCCGCGGCGAGGGCCTCACGGAGGCCCGCAAGGGCGCCGGCGTCTTCGTCCGCGCCTTCCGCCCGCTGCGCCGCCGCGGCATCCCGCGCCTCGCCGGCGAGGGCTGGGCCGGCGGGCGCTCGGTCTGGGCGGCGGAGATCGAGGACCGGGCCCTGGTGGTGGACCGGATCGTGGTGTCGGAGGAGGCGGCGGGCGCGCGCGTCGCCGGGGCGCTGGACCTGGCGCCGGAGGACCCGGTCTGCGTCCGCAGCCGCCGCTTCGTCCTCGACGACAAGCCGGTCCTGCTCTCCGTCTCGTACCTCTCCGCCGCCCTGGTCCGCGGCACCCCGATCACCCGCCCGGACACCGGCCCCGGCGGCACCTACGCCCGCCTGGCCGAGATCGGCCACCGCCCGGCCCGCTTCCGCGAGGAGATCCGCTGCCGCATGCCGACGGCCGACGAGTCCGACCGCCTCGCCCTCCCGCCGGGCACCCCGGTGGTCCTGATCGGACGGACGGCCTACACGGAACCGGGACGGGCGGTGGAACTGAACGAGATGACCCTGGACGCGTCGTCCTACGTCCTGGAGTACGACTTCGACGCCTGACTACCCCTCCCGAGGCGCGGGCACGCCGACCGGCACAACCACACCGCCCCCGCCCTCACCCCTCTCCTCCGCCTTCTGCCCCTGCCCCTGCCCCTGCCCCTGCCCCTGCAGATCGGCACTGACCTGCCCGCCCAACGTCATCACGTTCAACGTGGCGGCGTTCTCCTGAGCGATGGCCTTCTCCACCCGCGCGACGAGCAACCCGAACGCCTCCCGCCGCGACAGCCCCCGGTACGGCCCGACCCGGGTCTCGAAGTACACCCGCTCGTGCCCGAGCAGCTGCTCGGTCGAGCGGTAGTTCTTCCACTGCTCCCGGTACCGGTAGACGCTCTCCAACGAGACCGCCGCGACCACGACGACGCTCAACACCGTGGCGGTCACCCGCGCGAACCCCGCGTCCAGGTTCACGAACACGGGCACCAGCGCCCCGCCCACCACGGACACGGTCCGCATCCGCAGGTGCATCGCCTTCATCCGGGTCGCCTTGACGTCGTACCACTCCTGGTACTGCGCCAGCCGCCCCTCGACATACCGCTGCGGCGTCATGTCCCCACCACCCACGCCCACTTCGGGCGCATCCCCCACATCACTCACCCCCGGAGTACACCGACCCGACCCGACCCCCGTCAACTCACCCCGCCCCGAACCACGAACGCCCGCACCGCCACCGCTCGCGGGCATCGCGAAGAGCCGTACAGGACTGCCGTCATCCACCGACTTCGACGTCAGATGCGGAGGCCGCCCGTCGCCGACCCACGAACGCCCCGCCCAACGTCAGCGGCACCGCGCCGATGACACCGCCCCGGATATGGATGTCAGACCCCCCTGGCACCCTGCACTCGTGAGAATGACATGGGCCGACTTCTGGGCACTGATAGCCACCCTGAACGGCGAAGCCACCCACGCAAACTGCCGGCGCCTCGCCGAGGAACTGAGCCGCCGCCCCGTCTCCGACATCGTCGGCTTCGCGGAACGGCACGCCGAGGCGCTCTACCGTCTGGACCAGGAGAAGTTCGGCACCCTGCCGGTGATCGACATGACGGTCCGGGACGGCAGCCCCTTCCCCCAGTCGTCCGACGTGTTCCTGTACGCCCGATGCGCGGTCGTCGCCGCCGGCCGGACCGTGTGGGAAAGCGTCTTCTCCGACACGGACAAGTTCGCTCCGTACACCTCCACCGAGTTCGACGGCGAATGGCTCCTGTACGTCCCGGACGAGGCGTACGAGCTGGCCACCGGCAAGGAGTGGGACCGCACGACCCGATACTGCTTCGAGAGCTACTCCAACAGAGACGGTTGGCCGCACCTACGAGTCTGAGGCGAGCCACCACTCGATCAGGATCTCGCGCAGAAGGCAGGTGAGGCTCCCTCGACACCACCCCGCCGCAGCTCGCCCCTGCCCCCCGCACAGGGACAGACGGCAGCCTGCAGGGCCGGCGGCCCCACGGACCTGGCAAGATCGAGGAGGCGGGGCAGTGCCATGAGGGGGAGAACCGATGGGAAGCCTGTTGCGTGTCGGGGACGTGTTTCGGTCCGCCCGAAACAGGGATCCCGAGGTGGCGTTCATCGACGGCCACCCGAACATCCACCACGTCACAGCCTCGGAGAGGCTCGCTCAGATCCAGCTCAGCAAGGGCATCAATCCGATCGCCAAGATCAAGGCGCCCGGCGGGCTGCGCCGTCCGTGCATCCTGATCCGTTCCAGCCCGTGGAAGGCCGGAACGGCCGAAACGCCCTGGCACGACGCGTTCGACCTGGAGAACGGCCGAATCCTCTACTTCGGCGACCATCGGGTCGACCACACGGTCCCGGTGGGCACCACACAAGGCAATGCGGTACTGCTGGAGGCACTGGAGGAACACCAGGGGCTCACTGCGGAGCAGCGCGCATCGGCCGTACCGCTGCTGGTGTTCGCCGCGGTCCCGCGCAACAAGACGCCCAAGGGGTACGTCAAATTCTGCGGCGTGGCGGTGATCGACCACGCCGAGCAGATCGAGCAGCAGGCGAAGGGAATCCCCTTCCCGAACTACCGATACGAACTGTCCCTCCTGGATCTGACCGCAGAGGACGATCGGGTCGACTGGGCTTGGATCGAGGCTCGGGGCAACCCTGAGCTCTCGACCGCCGACGCGCTCGAGCTCGCTCCCCGTTCCTGGCGCCGGTGGGTGGAGCAGGGACGTGCCGCGATGCCCGAGGTCCGGCGTCGGGCCGTTGGCCCTCCCAAAGGCGGGGAACCGGTCCGGCAGTCGGCCGAGAGCAGCCGGGAACTCCCGCCGTCGCTTCCCGCGCCACGCGAACCGGGCGCCTCCGGTTCGGCCTCCCGCACACCGACCGAATCGTCCGCCGAGCTCATGGTGAGCGTGCTCATGGACAGGTTGAGGAACCTCCGGGTCCACAAGTGGAACGGTCGGCAGAGCAGGCACAAGCCGTTGGCTCTGCTGTGGGGCATCTCCCGAGTGGCCACGGGCAAGCCCCACCTCGCGCCTTGGCGAGAGTTCCGCGAGGAAGTGGGCGGCCTGTTGGCCGAGTTCGGCCTTCCCGAATCCTCCGTCACCCCCGAGTATCCGTTCGTGCACCTGCAGACGAGCCGACTGTGGGATGTCCACGGCCTCTCGCCCGAGCAGGCCGCCGTGGCCCGCGCCGCAGCGTTCGACAGGCTCAACCCCGAGGCGGGGGTGACCGAGCAGGTCGCGCGGCTGCTGGGAGACCCCTTCGTCCGGTCCCAGGCGGTTGCCGTCCTGCGGGAGACCTACCTGGCGGACATAGATCAGCACGCCCTGCTGGAGCGGCTGGGCCTGGCCGGCTACGAAAGCGCCGGCGGCATCGAGGACTCCACGGAGGACCACGCGAGGGAAACGGTTCCTGCCGCACGCCGCACGGTCACCTCCTCCCGCATCATCCGCGACACCGCCCTGACGGCCAAGGTGAAGAAGCTGCACGGCGACCGCTGTCAGGTGTGCGCCCTCCAGCTGTCGACCCGCTTCGGCACGTACAGCGAGGCCGCCCACATCCGTGGCCTCGGCCGCCCCCACAACGGCCCCGACGAACAGGCCAACCTGCTCGTCCTGTGCCCGAACCACCACGTCCAGTTCGACACCCTGGCGATCTACATCGACGCCGAGGGCACCGTTCGCTCGACCGCGAACAACAGCCCCATGGGCCCGCTCCGCAAGCACCCCGCCCACCCACTCGACGAAGCGCACCTTCGCTACCATCGAGCGCTCTGCGGCAGGGACACGACCCCCCATGCCGCCCAAGACGAGACCTCCTGACCGGAACCCAACGGTTACCGCACGTCAGAAGGCATGCACGGCATCCGTCACCGAGCACGCAGCCACTCCTCCTCCCGCCCGTGCCGAAAACGCCCTCCGCCCTTCCCCTGATCATGGCCTTCGACGTCCGACGTGAATGCCAAAGGCCCCCAGCCAAGATCGGCTGGGGGCCTTCGTCACTGGTGGGCGCGGACGGTTTCGAACCGCCGACATCTGCTTTGCAAGCTCGTGCGGGTCACGGTCGGCGAGGGTCGACCCCAGCTCGCAGCCACCACGAAGGGCCGTGCAGGACTGCCGTCATCCACCGTCGTCGATGTCAGATTTGGATGCCACCTGGCGCCGATCAGCGAACGGCCGCCTATAGTCCGAGACGTCCCCGATCGGGGGATGGTCCCTGCCGAACGTCACGTAGACGGGGTGCTCGGGGTCCCCGACTTCCACGTTCAGAAAGATGTCCACGTCGTGGTTGGCGAACCGGTGCAGGTACTGGGTGAAGAGCTCCAGCTCCTCGTCGGACAGTGGCTCATCGAGCCGCTCAGCGCGCATACCGCCGCCGTCACCAGCCTTCAGGATCGGTCCGACACAGCTCGTGCCAGCAGTCGTCGTCTCGTCGGTGCAGGCACCTCAGGTCCTGCAAGGCGGCAACGGGAAACGGGTGCGGCGCCCACTTCTCCTGGTACCCGTCCTCACCGTGCTCCCGCAGTACGGCCTCGGCCGCTTCCTTCACCGCGTGGCAGAGCACACCACGGTACCGGGTGGAGCTCCAGAGAAGGGTGCCACCCGTCTCGTCGGGTGAGCCCCAGCTCGTTGCCCCGTCCGGGAACTCGAAGATGTCGATGGCCACGTCCGCCCCCTGGCGCCGGAGAAGCCACCCCGTCTCCATGGGCTCACGGTCGAAGGAGAAGCGTTCACCGGACGAGTCCCCGTAGAGTCCTGTCATGGCGTGCAGCAGGTCGGCAAGGGCATCCGTGCAGTAGCCGATGTGGGTCTTATGCTCCAAGACGCCGTCGTCGATCCGATACGCGACGCCCCAGCGCCACTCAGTTCCCAACTGAAGCGGAAATCGTCCACCGCCCCCTCCTGAACCGAGACCGTGCAGCAGGAGTATCCCTCGCCGCTACGATGCGCGCGAGAGTCAGAACCAGCTGAGGGGGACGACAATGAAGACCAAGGACCCGGAGTACCCGGCAGCGATCGAGGCGGCCGTCGATATTCTCCGGCAGCGGGCCCGCCGGCATCAGACCATCACGTACGGGGAACTGAGCGCCGAGCTGGCGGCGCAGGGATTCGACTCCATCCCGCCTCACCGTGGAGTCATGACCTACCTGCTCAAGGACGTCTGCCTCCACGACAACGATGACGGCCGCTCACCGATGCTCTCGGCCCTTGTGGTGAACAAGGCCACCCAGGAGCCGTCCGACCAGTTCTCCACCCTCGCCCGAACCGAGCCGTTCACCCGCCCAGCCGACTGGACCTGGCAGGACGAACAGCAGCGGGTGTTCGCCCACCACCACTAGGAACGTCGAAAGCCCCCAGCCATGATCGGCTGGGGGCCTTCGTCACTGGTGGGCGCGGACGGTTTCGAACCGCCGACATCTGCTTTGTAAGCTCGTGCGGGGCGCCCTCACCAGGGGCGGATCGCTGGTCACCACCGCCACGGCGGCCCGTGTGCGACCGCCGTCATCCGTCGCCGTTGATGTCAGTTTTAGATGTCAGCCGGTCGCACTCGACGGCCCGCTACCGCTTCTTCCGAAGCTTCTTCATCTTGGCTTCGGCTTCCTTCTTCTTCCGCTGCTCGACCCCGTACGGGGACCAAGCTCCCTGGTGCTTGGAGCACCGCGAGGTACCCGTCATCGCCTTATTCCGGCAGCGGCCTCCGCTCTGGGTAGGAGCACTGCACGTCGGCTGAACCATCCTGTCCCCTTCGTCGTCGGACGCGGAAATGCTTCCAGCTCGCGACGCAGAGCGGGGAGGCGCAACCTCGGCGGACGGCAGCACGCCGACAGCACACGGCCCAGGAACCGGGCTCAGACTTCTTCCGCCGTGCCAACCAGCCGCCCGGATGCGCGCTGCCCTTCCGCCTCCAGCTCCCCGCGCTCCAGAGCCTCAATGGCCTTCCGCCGCCATCGACCGACCACAACGGCCACAACCACCAGTGCGACGAGAGCGGCAACAGGTGCGCCCCAGATCAGACCGCCGATAGCGAAACCGAGCGACTCCATGACTCCCCTTGCGTGGTGTGCCGTCAGCGATTGATCGGGATCTCGTAGACGATCTCGCACAGCGCGGCGGGCACGACAATGTCCGCCGTCTCCACGGGCCGGCCCTGGTCGCTGTAATACGTCCGCCGGATGTGCGTGACGAGCGCGGCCTTCTGGATCCCGAGAAGTGAGGCTTCCTCGACGGTGGCCTGCCGCGGCTCGGGCTGCTCGACGGCGTGACTGACGTTGATACCGATCTCGGCCATCCGGTTCACCACACCGGCGCCGGCGTGCGGCCCACCCTCAGGCAGAACGACGAGAGTCCCGCCGGTGAGGTCGTACGGCTCCCAGCTCGTCGACAGCTGCATGGGCCGCCCGTCGGCGAGGAACTCGTACACGGTCCGGACGCACAGCTCGCCCTCACCGATCCCCAACCGTGCAGCGATCTCGGCTGGCGCGGGCACCTTCGCATCGGTCCGGCTCTCCCAGCCACCGTTCCGCCCGACAGCTTTCATGTCCGCCCGGAACGGTGACCCGTCCGGCTGCTCGCGCGCCGCGGACCGCACCATCCGCACCCGCTGCCGGGGCTCGGCCACGTAGGTACCGGACCCGGCCCGCCCCTCCAGCACACCCTGGGAGATCAACAGCTCCTGGGCACGGCGAACAACGTTCTCGCCCACCCCGCACTCCTGGCTGATCTGAGCCCGAGAGGGCAGCCGGTCTCCAGGACTCCACTCGTGCTCCGCGATCCGCCGCCGCAGTTCGTCGGCGATACGGAGGTATGGCGGCTGCTCAGGCATATGGAAAATCTAGTCCACTAGCTCTAATCTAGTTAACTAGCTTCACTTAAAGTGATCACCGGTAACGGAGGCTGCCCTGTGCCTGCTCCCGAAGTAAGCGCGGAGGCCCTCGCCGCCCGGTTGGCCGCACTCGGACTCACCACACGCGTACTGGCCCACGCCAGACACACGTCGATCGAAGCGGAGGTACCGGAAACCCTCTCGGCCGAGACATGGCAGGAGGTCCTGGAAGTCCTGGCCCAGGCAGACCGCTTCGGTCTCCTCGCCACCAGCCTGGGCGGCCGAACCCTCTGGGCCGCAGTGAACAAGCGGTCTCCGCGACACGCGACGTCCGGGGACCCGGCCATCAGCGATGGGAGCTGATCAGCATGCGCAACCGTATCCGCCGCGCACTCCACTCCACCAGACAGCGGCACGCCCGAACCGCCCACCCTCACAAGCCCTTACGCCGCGCCACCCCACTGGGACGGGCCATCACCCACGACGCGAGCACACCCCTCGCCAGCCGGTACGCCCCCACCATCGGGCACCGCCACCCCACGCCGGCGGAGGCGACCTGATGCCCCACACGAACCCCACCCCTTACCGCTCGTCCCGGTGCCAGATCGGCACCCACCACGAGTGCGCCCACTCCTCCCCGACAACGGCCCCGGTCGACATCCCGGTGATCTATGAGGCATGCGCCTGCCCCTGCCACACGCCGGCGACCACCCCGCCCCGCCCGGAGGTAATGGGATGAAGCCCTGGCCCACGACCGGCGCTGTGGTTGCCCCCATCGAGATCAGCTCGATCAACGTCCAGCGAGGCGACGTCATCCAGATCGGCGGCCAGCCCTGCCGAGTGGCCGACCTCCGCCAACTCCCCCTCGGCGCCAAACGCCTCCTCTTCGAAACGGGCGAGCAACTGACCATGCACCCCCGCACCCGCCTGGTCGCCCTCCGAGTACAGAGAAGGTGGTGACCACGACCGTGCCCACCCTCCGCGACACCATTGCCGAAGACCTCCGCACCCAGATCACCACCGGCTACCTCAAGCCCGGAGACCGCCTCCCCTCGGAACCCAAACTGGCCACCCACTACAAGGTCAGCACCCCGACCCTGCGCAACGCCCTGGCGCTCCTCCAGGCAGAGGGACTGATCGATAAGCGCCACGGCAAGGGCAACTTCGTCCGCCGCCCTCTCAGCCAGCTGACGTACGAGGGCGGCATCCTCACGCCCACCCTCCACCTGACCATTCGCAAGACCCAACTCCGGGCTAGCGACCCGCTGGCAACACTGCTCAAGGTCCCGTCACGCACTCCGCTGACGGAATTCCTCTGCATCGGCCATGAGGGCGAATCCCCACACAGTCTGGCCCGTATCTATATCCCTCGGGGCCTCGCCGCTGCCGAGCCGCCTTGGTACCGCCAACGGCTGGCGGAAGTCCAAGACAGAGTCACCGCTCGCCTCCCAACCCCTGAGGAAACCTCAATCCTTCACATCACCCCAACCCTGGCCATCCTCGCCATCACCCGCATCTCGACCGATTTCACCGGCCGCGTCATCGAGGCGGCCCACCTGGTTCTCCCAGGCGACCGCGCCGAGGCCTTCTTCACCACCCACCCCATGACCGCGGAAGAAGGTGCAGAGGGATGACAGCCCACTACGGCCTCCGCCTCCTCCCCTGGACGACCCCCGACGGCAACCCCTGCTACCTGAACACCGACGACACCGACAGCCACTTGTCTCGTCTGGCTGACCGCCTGGAAGACGAACAACTCGACTTGGCGTCCGATCTGGTCGACCTCGCGTCAGGTGTGCTCAACGACAAGGATGCCGACCCGAATGAGCTGCACGCGCTGGCCCGGAGTCTGGTCGGTGCCCTGCGGGATGTGCTGCGTGTGGCGGAGAGCCGCGGCGATCGACTTGCGGATCCGGCAGTGACGCCGCGAGGCCAACGTCTGGGTGGCCCTCGACTGCTGGCAGCCTCCTCCGGCTAGCACCACCGCACGGCAAGGACGAGGGCCCCTGCTCAGCAGGGGCCCACGTGCGCGGCAGCGCCCTCAGCGCCAAGGGCGATAAACCCGCGTCGCCAGCCGAAATGTCGGGCGGTGGCCGTCGCTCCTCTTGATCTGCTGAGGCGCTTGCCATACCCGCCCTACGGGGTTGAGTTCTCTCTTTCAGCCTTCACGCACGCAAGCAGGTACTCGCTAAACCGTTGAGCCTTCGTCGCCCTCTCCAAGATCACTCCCTCGCGCTTCAGATAGGCAGCCGCCCACTGCTTGAGATTACTGAAGATCTCCCCAATTTCCGCATCGCTAACATCGGCTCCCTTTAGCGCCAGTCGACGAAGTTGCTGCGGCCGCCGAATCGGTCCACTATTCAACTTTTCCGCGATGAGCATAGAGAGGTGAAACTTCAGGTTGCTCTTTTGGGGGACGGTGGCTTCAGCCGCTTCGGATAGGATAAATCCGTCAACTCGGCGTTGCAGCTTCGCGGCCCACAAATAAATCTGCAAGTCGATGTCGGAATTGAATACAAGTTTGTAATCATCGTCATTCTTCAAGAGCGACGACGGCTTCCCTCGCGCCTTGTCGGGTCGAGCCAGCCCCATAGCTGTAATCGACGCACCCAAGAATTGGATACTGATGATCTTCGACGGATCCTTTCCATCGTTCTTGTAGTACCCCTTCCTGCGATCGTAGTACCAGCCATGCGTGAGGAAATAGTCCTCGATATTTCGCTGGACAGCGTCCGTGGCGCGAAGCGACGCATCAGTGATGGCGGTCTGGCGGTTGGTAGCCCTGATTACCTGATCGCGAGTCACCGCGTCACCGGTAACGATGATGCGCACTAGGAGCATGCGCTCCTCTGCTTCCGCGGCACCGGGATTTCGTAGTGCTTCGTAAATTTCGTGACTAGTTTGCAGGCCGTTGACGATCTGAATATTGGAAAGGGAGTACGTCTTGGATGTACTAGTAGCCTCACTACATAGCAGCGTGACGCCATTGTTGAGCCACCAAAACTCCGGGCCGTCCTGAGCCGTCAGAGTGCTTCGGATTTCTTGATTTACCGAGACGTTGCCCTGATAGTCCCTCACATTCCATTCGAAAAGGTGGCGTCGAAGCCGGCCGTTCTCGTCGACGATTAGGTTGTAGTAATCCCGCAACTTGACAAGTGCCACATGAGACTGTCCGCTTGTGGCGCTCTCCTGGTAGCTCATTGCCAGGGTATAGGGCGGACGCTCGTTGTAGCGGGCCATCATTTCCTTGTCTCCAAGGAGTTGAGTGACCACTCGTTCAGTGTCTGGGATTGCGTTCTGAATCGACTGCTCGAGAGTGTGAAGCTTTGCCTCTAGTTGAGGTGTGATGTTGCGAGTGTCTCCTGGAGCGGCATAGACCACATTCACACTGATCCGCGGTCGGCGTGTGATCAGTTTTTCCCAAGCGGAGCGAAAGAGCTCAAAGCGAGTCAGGAGGGAGGAATTATAGAGGATGGAGAGGGATGAGAGGGGTTGCGAGAGGTCGAGCAGGCGACTCATTGTGAGCTCAAGCTTTTCGATGGCGTCCTCAGAAAAGCTGGGAGTTCTCTTAGCTTGAATTACCCAAAGTTCAAGATTGCGATCTTGGCCAAAATCCGTTGGACGACTTTCGGGGGAGACTACGTCGGAGTCTTCATCCAGCAATGCATCATCGAAAAAGACATAAACGGAGTCGATGGCCCCGTCTTGCCCGCCTCCAACAATCCCGCTTTCAATATTCTCCAGCCCCAGGTCAAACGGGCGGAGTGCCAGTTCTGAGGCGAAGACTTCGAATGCGGTGCTTCCCTCGGCTGCAGGTAGGTTTTCCGCCTTCCATGCATCAAAGATGCGCATGATGAGAGTCTGGGCATTGCTGGGCATCTGCGGCACTGCGGCTCCTGTTTCAGACTGATTCGCTTCGCAATAACGTATCAGTGGTTTCGCGCTCGAACACGGGGAATGCTGCCCTTAGGTAAACTGTCGAGTTTAGAGTGAAATTTGCTTTATGTCATAGACGAGCTGGGTCGTTCATGACTGCGGAGCCCGAACAGCGCCGCTGAGAGTCGTCCTTGACTCCCATCCCGTCTGCCGTCGACCCACACACCGTGGAGCAGGCGCGGTGTGGGTCGACGGCAGACGGGATGGGAGTCCCCACCGACACCACCCACCGGCCGGCACCCGCCCGCCAGCCCCTCCCATCTCGGAGCCTGAGCGCCCCCGCCGGAGGCATTGTCTTGAGCCGCACTCGCGTACCACCTCGGTCGCATCGTGGTTCGTCGCCCATCAACCCGAGCTGTCAGGCGTGCGGCCGGCGGTCGGGCTGGAGCGGGGCGGAGACAAGAGCGCAGGCCCGGGCGACGGGCCGCGCGCGCCGCGCTGTGCGCGGCGGGTGCCTTGAT
Source organism: Streptomyces sp. NPDC035033 (assembly GCF_040636735.1). Lineage (NCBI taxonomy): Bacteria > Bacillati > Actinomycetota > Actinomycetes > Kitasatosporales > Streptomycetaceae > Streptomyces > Streptomyces sp. NPDC035033. Next base: position 47,634 of record NZ_JBEZUZ010000038.1, read on the forward strand.
GAAGTAGGGAAACTCTTACCGCGCTGGCCTCAGAGGGCGATCGGCCTGTAGGCCATGGCTCGGTCGACGACCTTCTCCGGGGTCAGGTTGGGGTCGGAGCTCCAGAAGACGTAGTCGCTGATGTGGGGGCAGGAAAGGCCCTGTTGCAGCGCGGTCAGGATCTCGGAGGACTGCTTCTCGGGTGTCTCCGGGTTTATCAGGCGCTCGACCAGGAGGATCGCTTCTTCGCGGGGCATCCGCCGCGGTGGCTGTGTGCTCACTGCTGGGTGATCAGGTGGCGGCCGTCATGGCTGCGGACGTGGGGGCCCTTGTGGTCCAGGGCGTCGAGGAGGCGGATTGCGTAGACCTCGGTCATGCGGGTGGTGATCTCCTCCGGGGTGAGCCACTCGACCGCGGTCGACTCGGCGGAGGTTCGTTCCTCGCCGCCAGCGGGCTTGCAGCGGAAGACCAGGGCGACGACGCCTCGGGTGGTGTTCTTGTAGACGCCGGTCAACTCTTCCACCTCTACCCGGATGCCGGTCTCCTCCCAGACCTCGCGGGTCACGCCGGCTTCGGGGGACTCCGTGAGTTCGAGGACGCCGCCCGGGAGTTCCCAGGTGCCGTTGTCGGCTCGGCGGATCGCCAGGAGGCGGCCGTCTTCGCGTACGACTGCGCCCGCGACGGACACGGAGTGCAGTGGCGTTGACGTCGTCTTCTGGGCGCTGTTACTCATGTACAGGAGCATAGGAGAGTGAAGAGGACTATGGGTACGACTGCAGGGGGTGGCAGGGCGGTACCCCGGTACGTCCAGATCGCCGACGAGATCGTGGAGCAGATCCGGGCCGGCGTTCTCAAGCCTGGCGACCTGGTGCCGAGCGAGTCCGAGCTTGTCGAGCGGTACGGCGTCGCCGGCGGGACCATCCGGAAGGCCATGGTCGAGGTGCGGGCCAGTGGGCTCGTGGAGACGCGGCACGGGAAGGGCTCGATCGTGAAGGACCGGCCGCCTGTGCGGCTGCGGTCGTCGGATCGGTTCCGGGCGTCTCATCGGCGGGGCGGGAAAGCTGCTTATCTGGCCGAGTCGGCCCAGTCCGGGGCCACTGCCAAAGTGAGCGTGCTGTTCATCGGGCCCATGGAGGCTTCCGAGGAGGTCGCCGCGCGGCTGGAGGTCGAGCCCGGGGCTCAGGTGCTGGCCCGGCGGCGGTTGTACTTCCGGAACGGGACGCCCGTCGAGACCGCCTCGTCGTACCTGCCGTGGGACGTCGTGAAGGACATCCCTGAGCTGTTCTCTGAGAACCCCGGGCCCGGGGGGATCTACGCCCGGCTTGAGGACGACGGGCACGTCTTCGAGGAGTTCGTGGAGACGCTCCAGGCCCGGCCGGCGTCGAAGGCCGAGGCGTCCGAGCTGGCACTGAGTCCTGGTGCTCCTGTCGTTCACCTGCTGCGGAACGCCGTCACCAAGACCGGGCGGGTGGTCGAGGTCTGCGACACCCTCATGGCCGCTGACCAGTTCGTCTTCGAGTACCGGATCCCCGCCACGGACTGACGCGCGGTCAACTCCTCCCAGCCCGCTCGGACTTCTTCGTCCGGGCGGGTTGACTCATGTATAGGAGTGGTGCACTCTTCTTCATGTCACTCATGTACATGAGTGGAGGAGTTCAGGACTTCTAGAGGAGTGATCTTCGTGCGTCAGATTCCCGTCGACACCTCCGCCGCCGCCGTGATGGTGGCCCAGCCCCCGCAGCCCAAGGTGAAGGATCGCCGTACCGGCGAGCGCGCCATGGACGCCGAGACCGGGGCCGCGCTGTCGACCGTGGACGTCATGTTCGCGGCCAACGGCGAGGTGGAGATCCTGAGCGTGACCGTCCCGGAGACCGGCGTCTCCGCCGACCTGGCCATGGGGACTCCCGTGGCGATCACGGGGCTCGTCGCCCGGCCGTGGGAGAGCGAGTTCAACGGGCAGCGGCGGCACGGCATCGCCTTCCGGGCCGTGGCCGTCACCTCGCTCGCCGCCGGCGCCTCGATTCCGAAGGCCACCTGATCATGCGGTGGTTGATCGCCGCCGTGGTGTTGGTCGCCGTCCTCGCGGGTCTCCTGCGGTGGCGGCGGCCCGCCTGGTACTGGCTCTCCTTCGGCGTCACGTTCGCCACCTGCCGGGTCCTCGGCCGGTACCGGGCGGTCATGGATGCCTGCGGGCTCACCGTTCCGCCGCCGCGCTGGCGTCTCGCCATCGCCCGGATGGCGAACCGGCCCGTCCCCGAACCGCGGGCGCCGCGCATCCTGCGGCTCCGGCCCACCCGTACCGGGCTCGTCTTACGGTTGGGGCTCCGGCCCGGACAGGACGCCTTCGACGTGGCGGCCTCGTGCGACCGGCTCCGGCACTCGTTCGGGATGTTCGGGGTCACCTCGCGGGAGATCCGCTCCGGTGTGGTCGAACTGCGGATGACCGGGTACGACGTGCTCCGGCGGGTTCAGATGCCGGCGCGGGCCGAACGCTCGACCATGCGGGTGCCGGTCGCCCTCCGCGAGGACGGAGACGTCCACTACCGCGACTACCGGACCACCCCGCACGCCCTCACCATCGGCGCCACCAAGTCGGGGAAGTCGGTCTACCAGCGGAATCTGGTTGCCGAACTCGCCGCTCAGGAAGTCGCCTTGGTGGGGATCGACTGCAAGCAGGGGGTGGAACTGTTCCCTCTGGCCCGGCGGTTCTCCGCGCTGGCAGACAACCCCGACACCGCCGCCGACCTGCTCGATGCCCTCATCTCCCACATGGAGGACGTCTACCAGCTCATCCGCGCCGAACAGCGCATCACCGCCGACACCCCGGACGCCGACATCGCCGCCGACATCTGGGACCTCCCCGACCACCTCCGCCCCGTTCCCATCGTCCTCCTCGTGGACGAGGTCGCCGAACTCGCGCTCTTCGCCACGAAGGACGAGGAGAAGCGGCGCGACCGGATCATCACCGCCCTCGCCCGGCTCGCCCAGCTCGGCCGCGCCGCCGGCATCTACCTGGAGATCTGCGGGCAGCGCTTCGGCTCCGAACTCGGCAAGGGCATCACCATGCTCCGCGCCCAACTCAGCGTCCGTACCGCCCACCGCGTCAACGACGAGACCAGCGCCAACATGGCCTTCGGCGACATCGCACCGGATGCCGTCCTCGCCACCGTCCAGATTCCCGTCTCCGCTCCCGGCCTCGCCATCACCGGCGACGCGTCCGGCGGCTGGTCCCGCATCCGGACGCCCCACACCTCGCTCCGCGCCGCGGTGGACGCCTGCAACAAGCACGCCCACCTGACCCCGGACCTGCCCGCGCTCGACGCGTTCCGGCCGGTCCTCGCCTCGCCCGCCGTGCCTGTGGCCATTCCGGCCCCGACGGCCCCGGATTCTCCCTGAGGCTTCCCGCTCTCCTGGCCGGCGCGGCCTCCTCGCGCCATGTCCCTACCCCCGCCATGCCCGAAACGCCCACCAAGGAGGTGCCGTCATGACCAGCAAGCTCCGCGTCGACGCCGTGCTGGTCCAAGCCCTGATCGCAGGTGCGCTGTCCTTCGCCCACCTGCACGACCTGGCCGCCGCTGCCGGGCAGACCGGATGGAAGGCGTGGGCCTACCCCGTCTCCGTCGACCTCCTCCTGGTCGCCGCCTGGCGCCGGCTCCGCGCGGACGGCTCGTCCCGGCTCGCCTGGTGCTGGTTCCTGGTCTCGCTCTTCGCCTCGCTCGGCGCCAACGTCGCCACCGCCGGCTTCCTCGACCTCGCCGACCCGCCCGCCTGGCTGCGCTTCGGCGTCGCCGGATGGCCCGCGGTCGCCTTCCTCGGGGGGACGCTCCTTGCCCACTCCGCGCCTGCCCCCGCCCCGGCCGTCGAGCCGGAACCTGCGGAGCCGGAGTACGTACCTGAACCGGATGACAGCGGGGACGCCGAGCTCGTGACGCAGCTGGGGAACGAGCCGGTGGACGTGCCCGCCCTTCCCGCCTCTGCGCCCGAGCCTGCTCCCGCCGTTCCGGCCGCGCTCGTCGAGCACGCCCGCAAGGTCGCCGCCGACCACCACACCCGTACCGGCTCCCCCATCGACACCGACACCCTCCGCGCCCGCCTCGGCGTCCCCGCGCCCATGGCCAGCACCATCGCCGCCCAACTCGCCTGAACCGGAAGGAGAACGGCATGTCCGCCCGAGACCACTTCCACTCCCTGATGCGCATCGGCCCCGTGCAGATCGGCACCCACCGCGACCGCCACGGACGCACCAAGTACGCGGCCGTCTGCACCGCCGACCGCTGCGGCTGGTCCGCCGACTACTCCAGCTCCTCGGCCGCCCAGCTCGCCGCCCGCACCCACCGCTGCCGCCCCACCGACTGAACGGAGACCGTCCGTGGACGTCCCGCTCTGGTTCACCCTCCTCGTCGTCGGCGCCCTCGGCATCAAGTTGATCCGCCCGCCCTGGTGGCTCGTCGCCGTGCTCCTCCTCGGCGGCTTCCTCCTCGCCGACAGCCTCCTGGCCCCCGTCATCGACGCCGCCGTCTCCGAATGACCCGACCCGTACAGATCCGACCCGCCCGGAAAGGAGAACCACCCATGCTTCGCCCCAAGGTTCCGACCATGCCGACACCGGTCGGCGTCACCGCGCCGCCCGCCGTCGTCCAGCCGACCGCCGTGGAGCCCGCGCCGCAGACCATGCCCCCGGCCTCGGCCCCGGTCGTCCCGGCCGCCCGGCCCACCGTCCAGATCACGCCCGGCAGCGTCCTCGCCGTCGTCGGCGCCGGCGCCGCCGTGGTCCTGGTCGTCGGCACGGTCCTGGTCTCGATGCTGCTCGCGACCGCCGTCACCGCCGCATCGGTCGCCGTCTGCGCCGTCGTCGTCCGCTCGCTGCTCACGTCCCCGAACAAGCGCCGCCGCTGACCGGCCCCCGGGCGGCCTCGATACCGCCAAGCATCCGCCGCCCGGGAGCCGTACCCCTCGCCGATCTCTCGACCGGAAGGAAGACCCATCATGGCCCAGCCCATCGCCGCGACCGCGGCGGGCCTGGACCCGGCCACCCTGCACGACGTCCTCCGCGTGGCCGCGAACCCCGACTTCGACCGCTGGAAAGACCAGGTGCACCGCACCGGCGGCTGCTCCGACCCCATCCACCTCACCGGATGGTCCCTCGCCAAGGACCGGACCTCCGGCGAGACCCTCCGCCGGTACTCGACGGAGACCGAACCCGGCGGGCGCCTCCGCGTCGCCTGCGGCAACCGCCGGGCCTCCCGCTGCCCCTCCTGCGCCCACACCTACGCCGGGGACACGTACCACCTGATCCGCGCCGGCCTCGCCGGTGACGAAACCAAGGACATCCCCGCGACCGTCCGCGACCACCCTCGCGTGTTCGCGACGCTCACCGCCCCGTCCTTCGGCCCCGTCCACAACCGGCCCGACCGGGGCGCCTGCCGCTGCGGCACCCGCCACTCCGAGAACGACCCCGCCCTGGGCACGGCCCTCGATCCCGACTCGTACGACTACTCCGGCGCCGTCCTCTTCAACAACCACGCCGGACAGCTCTGGCAGCGCTTCACCAATCGCCTCCGCCGCGAACTGGCCGCCCGCGCCGGGCTCACGCAGCGCGCGATGAAGGACGTCCTGCGGGTCTCGTACGGGAAGGTCGCCGAGTTCCAGAAGCGCGGCGCCATCCACTTCCACGCCGTCATCAGGCTCGACGGACCGGACGGGCCCGGCAGCACCCCGCCCTCCTGGGCCACCGTGCGGCTGCTGGACGACGCGATCCGGGCCGCCGCCGCGCACCCGTACACCACCGTCACCGTCCCGGCCGCCGGGGAGCAGCCGCGCCGGCGGTTCCAGTGGGGGCGACAGCTCGACGTCCGTCCGGTCAAGGCGTTCGGGGACGGCTCCGACATCACCGAACAGGCCGTGGCCGCGTACGTCGCCAAGTACGCCACCAAGGCCGCCGAGACGACCGGCAGCCTCGACCGCCGGATCGGTAACCGGGAGGTGCTCGACCTCCTGGACGTCCCCGACCACCCGCGCCGCCTCATCGAAGCCTGCCTGGACCTGGCCCCGCTCTACCCGGACCGGAAGCTCACCGCCTGGGCTCACATGCTCGGCTTCCGCGGCCACTTCTCCACCAAGTCCCGCCACTACTCGACCACCCTCGGCGCCCTCCGCCAGATCCGCGCCGACTACCGCGCCGCCCAGGAAGGCCACGCCTACCCGGACACCGTGCTCGTCCTCGCCACCTGGCAGTACGCGGGCCACGGCCACTCCCCCCGGCGAGGCCGCCCTCGCCGCCACCATCGCCCGGGACATCCACCTCAACCGCCAGACCGCACGGGAAGCACTCCGCCTGGAAGGAGCCGCCGCATGACCACCGCCACCGCCGAACTCCTCACCGTCCCGGAGGTCATGGAGCGGCTCAAGCTCGGCCGTTCGACCGTCTACGACCTCATCCGGTCCCGCCGTCTGGTCTCGATCACCGTCGGCCGGTCGCGCCGCGTCCCCATCGACGCCGTCCGGGACTTCATCGACCACCAGATCGAGGAGGCCGCCTGATGGCAACCCAGCGCAAGCGCAACCCCAACGGGGCCGGCACCATCACCCAGCGGTCCGACGGCCGCTATCAGGCTGCCGTCTACGTCCTCCAGCCCGACGGCACGCGGGCCCGGAAGTTCGCCTACGGCAAGACCTGGGCCGAGTGCGACGCCAAGCGCCGCGCGCTCCTCGACAAGGTCGACAACGGCGTTCCCGTCTCGACCCGTTCCATGAAGCTCTCCGAGTGGCTGCCGTACTGGCTGGACAACATCGTGAAGCCGCGCCGCAAGAAGACCACCGCGGCCAAGTACGAGGTGCACGTCCGGCTCTACCTCGTCCCGATGCTCGGGTCCAAGCGGCTGGAATCCCTCGGGGTCGCCGACGTCCGGCGCTTCCTCGTTCAACTGGAGAAGAAGACCAGCGCCGCCACAGCCAAGGAGTCGCACCGCGTCCTGCGCACCGCCCTCACCGCCGCCTGCCGTGAGGAGCTGGTGAGCCGGAACGTCGCGACGCTCGTCGAGCCGCCGACCGTCGCCGCCCGGGAGCTCTCTCCCTGGTCCCTGGACGAGACGCTCGACTTCCTCGCCGCCGCCCGGAAGGACCCGCTGTACGCCGCCTTCGTGCTCGCCATCGCCCTCGGCTTCCGCCGCGGGGAGGTCGTCGGCCTTCGCTGGGAGAACGTCGACCTCGACAAGCGGGAGATCCGGGTCAGGACGCAGCGGCAGCGGGTGGCCAGGGAGGTGTACGAGGACGACCCCAAGGGGCGCCGGCGCAAGCAGACGCTTCCCCTCCCCGCGATCTGCGTCGCTCCCCTGCGGTGGCAGCGGCTCAAGCAGGCCGCCGCCCGCGAGCGTGCCGGGGGGAAGTGGACGGAGACCGGGTACGTCTTCAGCACCCGCACCGGCCAGCCCATCGAGCCGCGCAACCTCTACCGCTCGTTCACCCGCGTCGCCAAGAACGCCGGTCTCCGCGTCGTCCGGCTGCACGACGCCCGGCACGGTACGGCGACCCTCCTGACCGCCGCCGGCGTCCCGCCCCGCGTCGTGATGGAGATCCTCGGGCACAGCCAGATCGCCGTGACGATGAACGTGTACACGCACGTCGTCCAGGACACGCAGCGGGAGGCTGTGAGTCACGTGGATCGGCTACTCAGGAGCCGCCCTCGGCTGTAGGGCCTTCGAGGTCAGTCCACCGGCTCGACTGATCGGCTACCCAGCGGAGGACGGCGTCACGGACCTCCGTCTGGGAAGCCGATCGCGTCCGCTGACGCTCACCGGTCGTACCGGCTCGGTGTTCCAGCTCATAGACGGCGTCCTCGGCAAGCAGGACCTGGAAGTAGCAGTCACCTTCGTCGTGGTCGGTCAGCCGCTGGAGAACCACGTACTGCCGCTCCCCCAGCCCGGCCAGCATCGCCTCGACGGCGGCGGCATCAGGGTCGTACGTCATCTGTCCGTCGTCGGTCAGCGCGACGAGCCTGAGGGGCCTGAGGTCCCTCCTTCGCCTCCCCTCCTGGGTCCACTGCCGCTCCTGGGCGGTCAGGAGAGTCGGCGGAACCGGTGGGCCGTCGGGGTTGTACACGGCTATCGGGTCGTCCGGGTCCGACCACGAGCCCACCGTCCACAGGCGGTACACGTGGGCACCGCCCTCCGGCAGCGGCACCGACAGCGTGGCCGGCGCGGGAGGGCCGGGGATGCAGCGGCCCACGTCCTCCCCGTACGGGCCCCCGTGGAAGACGGCGTGCATCCAGCCCTTCGGCGGTCTCCCGGTCGTGTCGAAGACGTCCTCCACCGCTCCCCCTCGACGGAGTCCCGGTCCTGGAGCTCAAGCCGCAGTGACCATGGACGTTGATGTCAGAAATAGATGTCAAAGGCCCCTCGCCAAGATCGGCGAGGGGCCTTTGCACTGGTGGGCGCGGACGGTTTCGAACCGCCGACATCTGCTTTGTAAGAGCAGCGCTCTACCCCTGAGCTACGCACCCGTGGGAGGAGGCAACAGCCTACACGGAGGGGACGGGCGGATCGCAAACCCGTGGGGCGGGGGCGGAGGGCGAACTGATCGGGCCGTGTGTTCGTCCTTGGTGGGTGGGAGAATGGTCGTTCGGACGGCCTGTTCTACGGAGACAGCACGGGAGAGGGACGTGGCGGCGAGCGACGCGAGGGGTGGGGCGGCGTCCGGGGGGATCTCTGTGGTGCGGCTGGCGGTCGTGCTGCCGCTGCTCGTGGGGGCGGTGCTGCCGCAGGCGTTCGCGGGCGGGGGGACCCGGCGGTGGTTCGGGGGGCGGGGGGAGAGCCAGCGGGCGGAGGCGCAGGCGGCGAAGGACGCGGCGGCGGCCGCGTTCTACGAGCTCGACACCGCGCAGCGCGGGCTGCGGATCACCCTGGAGACGATCACCGCCGTGGACGGGTCGCCCGAGGCCGGGCGGGCCGTCGAGGAGTTCGCGGCGCTGGGGCGGCGGATCGACGAGGTGTCGCACGCGTACATCTCCGCCGTCGACGCGCACGATCTCGACCGCGAGGAAGTGGACGCCGCGACGGCGAACCGGGCCCGGGGGGAGCTGACCCGGGCCCGGGAGGCGCTGGAGCGGGTCAAGGAGGAGCTCGACCGGTTCGAGGGCGGGCTCGCGCCGCTGCTCGACCGGGCCGAGACCCAGCTCGCGCGGCTCGCGCCCGCCGTGGAGCGGGCCCGGCAGGCGCTGCGAGGGGCGAGCGACGCGCTCGACTCCGTACGCGGGCAGGGGCTGCGCGCCGACGACCTGGCGGCGCGGCTCGCCGCGCTCGGGCCCGAGCTGACCCGGCTCAACGAAGGGGCCGGGCGGCACGGTGCCGCCGAGACGCTGCAGCGCGCCGACCGGGTGCTGCGGGAGGCCGAGGCGGTACGGGTCGAGGCCGGGCGGCTGCCGGAGCGGGCCGCCGAGATCGACAAGCGGCTGGTGTCGCTGCGGACCCGGGCCCAGGCCCTGACGACCCGCGCCGAGGCCGTCGAGCCGGTGCTGTCGGAGCTGCGCCGGCGGTACTCGCTCGCCTGCTGGCAGGACCTCCAGCACGTGCCGGAGCAGGCCGCCGCGGCCGTGCGGCAGGCGGAGGAGCGGCTCGCGGAGGCCGCCGCGGCCCGGGCCGAGCAGCGGTGGCCGGACGCGACCGCCCGGCTGTCGACCGTACGCGCCCTGCTCGACACCACCGGGGAGGCCGTGTCCGCGGCCGGTGACCGGCTGCGGCGGCTCGACGCGGTCGCGAAGGACCCGCGCGTGGAGACGGACCGGGCCAGGTTCGCGGTGCGGGACGCGCAGCGGCTCGCCATGGAGGGGCGCAACCGGCCCGACCCGCGCCACGCCCGCCCCCTCGACCAGGCGGTGGAGCGGATCGAGCGGGCCCTCGCCGGGCTCGAGGGCCGCCACCCCGACTACTGGCACTTCCTGACCGAGCTGGAGGCGGTACGGGCCGAGGCCGCGCGCGTCGTCGCCGCCATCCGGGAGGAGCGGGGGGCCGGCGCCCACTGACCGGGGGCGGCCGCCACGGGGCACTGACCCGCGGCGGTCCGCGCCGTTAGCCTGGGCCCATGCCTCGTTACGAATACCGCTGCCGCACCTGTGGTGACACCTTCGAGCTGAGCCGGCCGATGGCCGAGTCCTCGGCGCCCGCCTCCTGCCCCGCCGGGCACGACGACACCGTGAAGCTGCTGTCGGCCGTGGCAGTCGGCGGCTCGGCGTCCGCCTCCTCCGGCCCCGCCCCCGCCGCCGGTGGTGGCGGGGGCGGGGGCGGGGGCGGTTGCTGCGGGGGTGGCTGCTGCGGCTGACGCAGTTCACGCGACTGACGCGGCTCACGCGACTGATGCGGCCCACGCGGCTCACGCGGAACGAATCGGTCGGCGTCGGGCTGTCCGACGCCGGCCCCGGCCCGGAACCGCTCTCAGGACAGCGCCGCCGCCCTGAAGCGGCGGAGGATCTCCTCGCCCGCCGCGACGCCCCGCTCCGCGAGGACGTCGAGGTGGGGGGCGGTCCAGGCGGTGTCGGCGAGTTCGCCGTGGCCCGGGCGCCAGGCGCGGTCCGCGGCGAGCAGCAGGTCGGCGTCGAGGAGCGAGTCGCCCGCGGCGAGGGTGAGCGCGGCGCCGGTGCGCCGGGCCACCTCGCGGACGGCGGCGCTCTTCGTCAGCGGCTTCGGCACCGCGTACACCTTGCGGCCCTGGAGCGAGACCGTCCAGCCGCGGTCGCCGGCCCAGGCGCCGAAGCGCGCCAGCCAGTCCTCCGGCAGCCGCTCGCGCTCGACGACCAGGTAGGCGAAGAGGTCCTCGGCGACCCGGTGCTTGCGGACCCAGGACAGGTCCGTCGTCGCGGTGAGGTAGGCGCGGATCTCGGAGAGCGGGGCGCACTCGTCGGCGAGCCTGCCGAGGACGGAGGCGTGCCAGTCGTCGTCGGTGACGCCGTCGACGAGGATGTGGCCGCCGTTGGCGCAGATCGCGTACTTCGGCGCGCTGCCCGGGAGTTGGATGCGCTGGTACTGCTTGCGCGTCCGGGTGGTGGTGGGCACGAAGACGGTCTCGGCGGTGAGCCGCGCGAGGAGTTCGGCGGCCTCCTCCGTCATGTACGAGAGCGGCTTGGACTCGTGGACCTCGACGCACAGCAGCCGGGGCGCCTGCGCGTCCGGCATGCCGAGGGCGAGGGCCGCGGTCGAGTAGATGAGGGTGCGGTCGAGGTCGCTGGCGACCAGCGTCGTCGTGGGGGCGGCGGCGGTCATCGGGACGCCACCGCCTTGCCGTCGGCGCCTGTCGCACCCCTCGTGTACTGGGGGTGGATCAGGCCCACGCAGCTGTACGGGAGGCCGTCGACCTCCTCCACCGGGACGCCGCGCTGCTCCGCGAGGAGGCGGACGTGGGCGAGGTCGGCGTCCGCGCCCCGCCGGGCGAGGACCTTCCAGGGGACGCGGCGCAGCAGGACCCGGGTGGTCTCGCCGACGCCGGGCTTCACCAGGTTGACGTCGTGGATGCCGTACTCCTCGCTGATCCGCTCGACGGCGGCCCAGCCCTCCCAGGTGGGGGTGCGGTCGGCGGCGAGGAGGTCCTTGACGTCGGTGTCGACGGTGTCGGCGACCTCGTCGAAGCGGGCCTCGACGGTGTCGAGGAAGGTGCCGGAGACGTCGGCGCCGGCCAGTTCGCGGTAGAACTTGGCGCCGTGGAAGTCGTCCGGCCCGACCAGGTCGGAGCGGAGCACCGTCCGCGATATCAGGCCGGAGACTGTGGAGTTGAGGCAGGCGGAGGGGATGAGGAAGTCCTCGCGGGTGCCGTAGGTGCGGACGCAGGAGCCGGGGTCGGCGAGGACCGCGATCTCCGGGTCGAAGCCGGCGAACTCCTCGGACTCCCGCAGGGCGGCGGCGAGTTCGCGGGTGATGGCGCCCTTGCCGGTCCAGCCGTCGACGAAGACGACGTCGGCCGGGTCGTGGTGGGCGGCGAGCCAGCGCAGCGCGTTGGCGTCGATGCCGCGGCCGCGGACGATGGAGACGGCGTAGTGGGGCAGGTCGAGGCCGTGGCGCCACAGGGCCCAGCGGCGCATGAGGACGCCGACGGGGGTGCCGGCGCGGGCGAGCGAGACGAGCACCGGGCGGCCGGGCCGCTCGGCGAGGACGGTCTCGGTGACGGTGCCGACCGCGTGGGCGATGCGGGCGGCGGAGGACTCCAGGGCGCTGTGGAAGAGCTCCTGGTAGCGGGCGCTCGGCTGGTATTCGACGGGCAGCGACTCGGCGTAGTGCGCGCCGCCGCTCTGGATGGCTTCCTCGCGTTCCTCGGTGGGCGCCTCCAGCTCGACGTCCGAGAGGTCCTGGAGCAGCCAGCCGACCTCCTCGGGGGCGTACGAGGAGAAGGCGGGGCCGCGGAGGGGCTCGGGCAGCATGGAGCTCCTTTCGGGAGCTTCGGTTGCGGGCGCGGCCACCGGTTCCGTGGCCGCCTGAGGTGCGTACGGGGGGACGGCGCGGGTCTCGTCCGCGGGGACGGCCCGCGGCGCGTACGAGGGGACGACCGCCAGCACCACGTGCGGAATGTGCGCGGCGAGCTGGGCGAGAAGGCCGTCCGGGGCGTGCAGGGCGGGGGTGTCGGCGGCCGAGTCGACGACGGCGACGACGGCGTCGAAGCCGCCGCCCGCGACGTTGTAGGCGTAGCGCTCGCCGGGGCCGTCGGCGGGGTCGTCGTGGGCGGGGAAGACGAGCCGGGTGCGGATGGCGTAGCCGGGGTCGTCGACGGCGAGGACGGGCGAGCGGGTGGTGGTGGAGTACCGGACGTCGAGCCCGGCGTCCTCCAGGGCGCCCGCGAGCCGCAGCGGCGCGTACATCAGCTCCTCGAAGCCGAGGACGAGGACGCGGGGGCCGGGGCCGGCGGGCGCGGCCGGGGTGTCCGCGGCGGGGGCCGCGCCGCCCTCCAGCGCCTCGGCGAGCGCGGCCGTCATCGCCGGCAGCGCCTCCTCCAGGCGGGCGCGGTGCTCGGGCGTGAAGCCGTGCCGGCCGCCGTCGGGGACGTCCGCGGGCCAGTCGAGGGCGACGCGCACGGGCGCGGCGACGGCGGCGAACCCGGCGCGGACCCGCGGTGCGGGGGCCGCCCCGCCGGTCGTGCCGGGCGCGGGTTCGTGGCGGGCGACGAGCTCCTGGCCCTTCGCCAGGACGCCGTCCGGGAGGCGGACCGTCCCCGCGGCGAGGGTGAGGAGGTCGACGCGGGCGCCGATCTCCGCCGCGAAGGCGGTGAGGCGGTCGCGGTCGGCGGGGCCGCGCATGTCGACCAGGGCGACGACGACGTACCGCTCGCGCGGGTAGCGCTCGTGGAGGCCGCGGATGGTGTTGAGGACGGTGTTGCCGGTGGAGAACTCGTCGTCGACGAGGACCAGCGGCCCCTCCCCCGCCAGCAGCTTCGGGTCCTCGGGCAGCAGCAGGTGCGAGGTGGCGTGGGAGTGGGACTCCTCGAAGCCGCCCGCGGTGGCGACCCCGGCGACGGGGCGGCGGGTGGAGTGGAGGTAGGGGGCGGCGCCGAGGCCGTCGGCGACGGCGTGGCCGAGGGCGGTGGCGGTCTCGGCGTACCCGAGGACGACGGCCCGGCCGGCCTCCTCGGCGCCGAGGAGCTCGCGGACGCGCAGGCCGAGGCCGAGGCCGGAGCCGTACACGACCGAGGGGTGCTGCGGCACGTGCTTGCCGAGCACGCTGGAGACGAGCAGGTGGGCCCGCTTGGGGTTGCGGCGCAGGGCGAGGCCCAAGAGGGACGGCAGCTCCTCGTCGCCGATCAGTTCGACGCCGAGCCGCTCCGCGACCCACGTTCCGGTCCACACCACGTCGCCGCAGTCCTTTCGTCAGCCGGCGAGGCCGGCGGTGAGCAGTTCCACGAAACCGACGTCCTCGCGGGCGACGCCGAAGGCCTCGGCGCGCAGGAGGGTGCGCTCGGCCCAGGCGCGGTGCGGTTTCACTTCGTTCATCTTGTTCGTGTAGGCCGAACGGAGCACCCCGCCACCGTCCTGTTCCGGCCGCAGGATGTCCTGGGCGTCGCTCCACTCCTCGTGGCTGACCACGGAGAGGGCGTGGACGGGCAGCACGTGGGTGGGGTGGATGCAGGTCTTGCCGAGGAGGCCGTTGGCCCGGTCGAGCTCGATCTCGCGGAGCAGGCCGTCCATGTCGTGCTCGATGAGGGCGGTGCGCAGGTCCTCGGCGCGGCCCTCCAGGAAGGGGCTGCGGCGCAGCTGGGGCTTGAAGATGCGCTCGCCGGGGCGGAAGTACTCCCAGACGGGGCCGGTGATGGTGAAGCCGGTGCCGTCGGCGCGGCCGAGGACGTTGACGACGTCGGAGATGACGTGCGCGACGACCTTGACGTCGTAGGCGGTCATGTCGGGCGAGCGGCGGAGGCCGTAGGCGGAGCAGAAGTCGGTGACGCCGAGGCGGAGGGCGAGGACGCGGTCGCGGTGCTTGTCGGTGACGGCGGCGATGCCGGCGAGGGTCTCGGCCCGGGTCTCCAGGTGGAGGAGCTCGGGGGACTCCAGGACGGGCATGGCGTAGAGGCGGCGGCCGGTGGCGCGCTCGGCCTGGACGAGGGCCTCCAGGAAGGCGCTGCCGCGGGCCTCGGTGAACTTGGGCAGGACGAATCCGGACAGCAGCTCCACGGTGTCGCCGAGGCGGGCGGTGAGGTCGGTGATCTGGCGCGGTTCGCGGACCCGGACGAAGAGGAGCGGGACGCCGGGGCCGCCGGCCGCCCGCTCGTCGGCGAGGTCGCGGAACTGGCGGACCAGGTTGGCCTCGCCGGCCTCGACGTCGGCGTCGCTGATCGAGTCCTCCAGGCAGAGGACCATGGAGACGACGCCGCGGGCGGCCTGCTTGCGGATGTCGGCGGCGAGCCGGGGCCGGGTGGCCGGGCTGTAGAGGGTGGCGCCGAGGGCGGCGGCGAGGACGCGAGGGGGCGAGTCGGCGGTGAACTCGGCCGGCTCGCGGTGGAACAGCCCGCTCCGTACCGCGGAGGGGATGTACCCGAAATGACGCATATGAGTTCCCCGTCTGCTTGCCTGGGCCCGGACGACATGTGGCCGGTAATAGTACGTAGGTGCGGGTGTCCATAGTTCCCTCCCCGCATGAAATCCAGGTAACCCGCCCGCGTCCGGCCCCGCCTTCCGCCCCGATTCCGTCAGGTACCCGGCCCGGGTACCACGGGGGCCGGCCCGGGTACCGGAGCCGTACGCCCGGCCCGGGCGCCGCCGTACGTCCGGCGTACCGGGCCCGTACGCCGGGGCGGTACCGGAGCCGTACCCCCGGCGGTACCGGGACCGTACGTCCGCCGGGTACCGGAGCC